>NZ_JBFUCL010000057.1:0-14265 GCF_056405255.1 Agromyces sp. P1_H4
GACGTACGGCCCACGGAAGATCCCGTCGTCGGGATCGTCGAGGAACGACGTGAGCGCAGCCCGGGCTTCGACGTCGGCGAGCGCGAACGTCGTCGTGAGGTAGCCGAGCAGGCTCCGGCGGATCTGCTCGGCCTCGATCGACGGCAGCAGCTCGCTCACGAGCGCTCCTGCAGGATGCGCTCGAAGTGCGCGTACGCCTGACGCATGTCGGCCTCGCGATCTAGCGTGACGAACGGGAGTTCGTAGGTGTAGGTGATGCCGGAACCCGGATGCACCGCCTGACGCTCTTCCTCGGTGATCTCGTCGCCGTTCCGGCGCCACGCGCTCACCACGGCGTTCGGTACAAGGCGACCGTTCGCATCATAGAAATGCAGACTGCGGTCATATCCGTACAGCACGGGAAACTGCGTGCGATAAATCGTGCAAAGCTCGTCGATCGTGAGCCCAAGCGACAACGCTACGAGGGCGTCGATCTCGACTTGTGCTTGACGGCGATCCCAGTCCTTCCGGAGGGGGACCGCCTTCGACCACTCCTGAGCCGGACCCTCAAGCGGCGCGAACGCATCGTTTGCGCCACGTGACCAGTGGTCGGACAGAAACGCTTCGTTCCAGCTGCTGCTCCACAGCTCGCTGTATGCGCTCGTGAGGCAAACGAGCCGCAGATACCGATGCGCTAGAAGGGCATCTACTCCGGTGTCACTCGTGATCGCTAGTCGTTCGACCGTTGCAAACGGAATCTCCGCCTTAGCTGCGGCGCGGACCATGAAGTCCAATACCAGCGAAGAAAGATGAGAACCGATCTTGGCAAGTCCCGTCCCGCCGTTCCGCCGATCGGCGATGCTGTAGACGGGGTGTACGTGTGACGTCCCCCTTGGAATTACGGACGAGATCAGAGTTCGCTGGCCCGTGTTCGAAGCCATTCGCCGCCATGCGATGCGATAGTGGTCGCGGGCTGGCTCGCGCGCCCCTCCCCAGTGGGTGTAGGCGGCGTCGTAGCGGGCCCGATCGGTCGCAGGCTTGTAGGCGGTTATCGGCAGGGCGTCTGCTGGCAGTGCCTCAAGATCGACGGGCGACCAGTCCTTGTTGCTCGACATGGTTTGGTTGGGTGACTTGTAGAACGGGTTGCCGACGAAGAGGTGCGGTCCCTGCAAGATCGCTTCGTCCCACGATTCGACTCGTCCCCACGAGACGTCGAAGTAACCCTTGGTGCGGTCGTTCTTCTCGTGCCAGCCCGACGAGAATTCGAGACCGAGGTCGCCAATGCGCCGACTCTTCGAGAGCTTCGCCAGCACGTCGGCCGCCGCACGATTGACGGCGTACACCATCCGCGATTGGGCGATCGGCGTGGCCTTGTCTTCCAAGACAGCATGCCAAGTGCTGAGCGTCTCGTTGCCCACCATCGTGATGCGGTTGCGGTGTGGGCGGAGGTCCCACTTGCCGTCTCGGTCCTTGAGCCCGGGCTCCTCGCCGGTGCCGTCGTGCGCGAGTGATCGTTCGACCGTCTCGGGGTGGTAGAGCGACGTCGCCATCACGAACCGCACGTCGTGTTGCGCACCATATATGTGCACCCCGTACGTCACGAGGTTGTGGATCTCGAACAACGAGAGCTCGTTCACGAATTGCCAATGCCGCCTCAACCGGGAGTAGGCGCCAGCGCGAAGAATCCCGGCCTTCTCCTCCGTGAAGTGACTCTCGGGGTGGATGAGTCCCACGATGCCGACCTCACTGGAATGCCGCCACGTCTGCTCCATGAAGCAGCGGTAGAGATCCGGCTGGAGCCCGGCCAGATGTGGATAGTTCTGCACCGCTCCGACGAACGACGCGGTCGAAGCGACATCCGCTGTCCCATCGACGAGCAAGTCTCTTACGCTTTCGACCTCGAGCGTTTCTATGCGCTTCTTCGCGACCATCGCCTGCGTCGGCTTGATCGCGAGCTGCCACCACGGGTCGCCCTCGGCAAGCAGCGCATCGACGTCAGATCGCGGTCGGACCCACGGCGGGTTCCCGACCTGCAGGTCGAATCCGCCGTCGCGGAATACCGTGGCGAAGTCGAGCTCCCAGTGGAAGAAACCGTGCTGTTGCGCGAGCCGCTCCGTCGCCCGCAGCCACGGATGATCCCGCAGCACGTCCCTCGCGGATCGTGCGTTGGCCAGCGCGAGGTTGACCTCCTCAGCGTCGCCGAGTTCACGCCATGTAGTCGGAACGCCGAGCGCGGTGCCGCTGTACGCGCGCTTGCCGGATCCGGTGCTCTCGATATGCTCACCCAGGACTCCGGTCATGCCGTCGATCCACTGGTCGAGCGTCGGCGGCGTGGCGCCCTTGGTGAGGCTGTCGGTCAGCGGCCAGAACCACAGTGCGTTCCAGGCGTCCATGACCCGACGAAGCCGCTGGAACGCTCCCTCCGGGTCGCCGAGCTTCCGTTCGATCTCCTCACGTGCGACCTGGGCCGGCCCGTCGGGTCGCTCGATTTCTGCACGACCCCACAGCGGTATCTCGCGGCGAGCCTCCTGTTCGGCGATCTGCAGCCGACGCAGGGCGAACTGCCAGAGGGTCTCGACGCGGTGGGTGAGGTTGATGAGCCGGTCGAGCTGCTTCTTCGTCGGCTTCAGGAGGATGCTCTTGCGCCAGGCCCGAAGGGCTGCCAGGGCCTCGGGTGCGAGCTCCTTGGCCTCCTTGGCGTCGACCGCCGAGCCCCAGCCGTCCGCCGGCAGGAGGAAGTGGTGCACGGCTCCGGCGGTCCCCTGTGCGACCCGGCCCAGATCGAGATTCTCTGCGAGGTCTTCGACCGAGACGTTTCGCGGCGCGAGCTTCAACCAGCTCTTGTCCATGACCTGACCTGATGAGTACACGGCGCGCCGTGCTCCGATCAGCGAGTTGCCGCGCTTCAAGTGAAGCCCGAACCACGGCGCCTGCAACCCTGCCACCATCGTGTCGAGCCAGAGCGAGATCTCCGCGAGCTCGACCGCAGTCGCATTGAGGTCGACGCCGTACACCTGGTGCAGGGCGAGGTAGGCCTTGACCTTCTGCAGCTCCTTCGGGCGCTCCTCGGGGTCGACCCGTTCGCCCAGCTCGCGCTCGCGACGGGAGAGGTACTGCTCTGCGAGCTGGCGCACGGCCTCGATCGCGAATGCGCCGGACCCGAGCGCCGGCTCGCAGATCGTCAGGTCGAGGATCTCCTCGGCGGTCGTCGTGTGYCCGTCCTGGTCGAGCAGTTCCTCGAGCGCCTGGCTCACGACGAAGCGGGTGAGCACCTCGGGCGTGTAGTACGACGCCGACTGCTGCCGCTCGCGACCCGCGAGGCGGAATACGAAGCTGCCGCGCTCGTGCAGCACGGCCTTCTTCTGGCCGGTGATCGGGTCTTCGGTCTGCACGAAGTCCTTCGGCGAGATGCCCGAGGAGCGCTCGATCGGCACGACCCACGAGCCCTTCGATGCGTCGCCGTCCTTCGCGACCTCGTAGAGATCGGTCGTCGCGAAGAAGCCCGTGTACGACATGAGACCCTCATACACGGCGCCGAGCTGGTTGATGCCGAGATCCGAGTAGCTGATGAAGCCGCGGTCGCGGCCCTTCTGCTCCTTACTGAGCAGCAGGTACGCGAGCACTTTCTGCATGGCCTCGTCGCCGAGGCCGACCTCGTCGATGTGCGCGGTCGCGGCGGGGAGGAACAGATCGGCCTTCAGACTGTTGAACGTCAGGCCTTCGGGCACGTCCGCGGCCGCGGCATCCGTCGCCTGCTCGGGTCGATGGCCGCGATCGACCAGGCGGAACAGCACGGCGAGCGAGTCGAAGAAGTGTGTGCGGTCCGCGGCATCCGCCGACAGCTCGACCAGCACCAGTTCGCGGAGACGGTCGAGGCTGTAGCCCTCCTCGTACTCGCTCGCCCCGATCGGCAGCACCTCGAGCTCGGGCGACGCCTCGGCATAGAGGAGGAAGAGGATGCGGTAGAGGTACCGGAGCGCCTGCTTCGCGAGCGGCTGCGCCTCCTCGGCAGGAAGCGGAGCAAGGCCGCGCGCGGCGCGGCGACGCACGACCTCGTTCGCGATGATCTCGATGGAGGCGCGCACACCCTCGCGAAGGTCCTTCGACACACCCACGGTGTGCTTCACCGACTCGTCGAACACCGACTCCCACCACACAGTGCCTTCGGCGTCGGGCAGGAGCGACTCGGCCGTGATGCACGCGACCGCGCGGTCGAGTTCGCCGCCCTTCTTCTGATCGTTGCGGTCGACGACGAGCTGCAGGTTGACGGCGAGCCACCGACCCTCGGGCCAGCGTTCGCGGTCGGTGAGCAGCAGCCAGCGGCCGGCGATCACCAGGGCGAACGTCGGCCCGTCGTCGCCGGCGAACAGGCGCGTCAGAACGCGCGACGCCGAGCGGACCTCGGTCGACTCGTCGTCGGCGGGAACGTAGGGCTCCGCCAGGGTGTCGACGTCCTTCTGCAGCAGGTCTTCGACCTCGGCCACGTGCACGGCGTCGATCACGACGAGCTTGGCCGGCTCGTCGAGCTCGCGCTGTCGCACGAACGCGACCGGGCCGCGCTGCTCGACCTCATACAGTCCGCGGTCGAACCCGAGGCCGCGCTTCAGCGCTGTGCTCAGGCCGGCACGTACGTCGTCGGCCGATCCGTCCTCTTCGAGGTCGGCGAACGCACGGACCAGGTCGGGACGCACGGCGAGGAACGCGGCACGAGCCGATGCGTGGCCTGCGTCGTCGTCGGCATCCCAGCCCTTGCGGCGCTGCACCACGCGCGCCTGGAACGACTGCTTCGCGGCATCCGTATTGAAGTAGTGCTCGCTGATCCAGCCCTCGCCGACGATGAAGGCGTCCGACGCCATCGCCTACCCCTCTTCCTTCGGCACGACGAGCAGCAGCGGCCGCACCAGTCGACGGTTCGGCTTCATCGACTCGGCGATGGTCTGCTCCTCTTCCACGGTGATGCGACGCTGTCGCAGGTCGCCCCGCTGCACGAGCGCCTCGGCTTCGTCTTCCCACTGCCGCGCACGCTGCGACCAGCGGTCGACGTTCGCCTCGACCTCGGCGGCCGACGCCTGCGCGAGCTCGGCGACCATCGCGTCGGCGTGCCGCACGGCCGGGCGGATCAGCGCCTGCAGGGCGTCGAGCCCCTCGACCGGGCCGGGATTCGCCTGCGCCCCGAGCAGACCGAGGTGCTCGAGCGCGTCGCGGGCGTTCGCGTGCGGCTCGACGAAGACAAAGCTCGGGTCTGTGGCATCCGGGATCGCGGCCGTCAGGAACGATGCCGCCACGACGTGGCCGCGACGGTTCGTCAGGGTGCCGATGAGCAGCACTGACGGGTAGTCGACCTCGCCGCGCACGACGAAGACGTCGTTGCGGCCGAGCTTCGCGAGGGTGCGGTCGCTCGCCCACTCGAGCACCGGATGCAGCGGGCCGAGGTAGTGAGCCTCGGGCCACAACGAACGACTCGACTGGTCGTCGATCGCGCTCTGCAGCACGCTCTTCGCGAGGGTCTCGGTGATCGCCAGCTTCAGATGCTCTGAGACCTTCTGGTCGCGCAGATAGCTCTGCGGGAGCACGCCGAGACGCTGTGCGAGATCGCGCGGCGGGCTGAACTCGACGAGCCCGTGCCCCGGGTGCCGACGCCAGTTCACGCCGCCGCCCACGGCGCCGGGCGGCGCCGCGGGGGTGGTGAAGACCTCGTCGAGCGCGGCGTTCAGGTACGACTCGTCGTCGGCGAACAGGCCGGATGCGCCCGCCGCGGCGGTGATGCCGAACGCACTCGGCTGCTCCGCGGCATCCGTCGCGGTTTCATTGCCCGCTGCATCCTGACCCGCGGCGTCGAGCAGCAACGCGAGCCACGGATCGTCCTCGTCGGCCACGAGGTCGTCGATGCCGGGGACGATCGTCTCGACGTCGGCGCCCTTCGCGAGCGCCTTCGCGATCGCGTCCTCCTCGGCGGCGACGTCGTACTTGCCCATGAGGGATGCCACGTCGCCGAGCGCCTCGTGCGCCTCCTGCTCGCGCTCCATCAGACGCGTGAGCACCTTGACGTCGCCCGCGAACCGGTCGTTGCTCGGCGTCAGCAGGATCGTTGTGATCTGCGGCTCGTGTCGCTGACCGTAACGGTCGACGCGGCCGTTCCGCTGCTCAATGCGGATCAGGCTCCACGGGATGTCGAAGTGGATCAGCTCGTGGCACTGCGAGTGCAGGTTCACGCCCTCGGAGGCCACGTCGCCGGTGACCAACACACGGATCGGCGACGACGACTGCTTGAACGACTCGACGATGCGCTGCTGGTCCTGGTCGTTCAAGCCGCCGTGGAGCACCTCGATCTGTTCGGCGCGCAGCTTCAGATCCTTCTGCAGCTTCGCGCGGAGCCACTTCAGCGTCGGCACCCGCTCGGAGAAGACGACGGCGCGCTCAACGCCGTTCGGCCCGACGCCGATCTCGCGGAAGTATTCGACCAGCCGGTCGTACTTGGCCGACCCGGTCTGCTCGGCCTCATGGGCGAGGGCGCCGAGGCGCTCGAGGGCGTCCCGTTCGACGGCCTGTGCGCCCGCGGCATCCGCCCCCAGACGACGGATGCGCTCGCCCACTGTTTCGCGGAGCGCCGCCGGGGACGACAGAAACGCCTTCGCGAGCGTCCACGGGAACAAGCCCTTGTTGTCGCCGGAGTACGGGCTCGAACCGGATGCGGGATAGAGCCAGGAATCCGCGAGTTCGTCGGCTATCGCGTCCTCGACCTCGTTCGACGGGACCGCGAAGTGCTGCAGCTCCTTGCGCTCCGCCCAGTCGCTGCCGACCTCTTCGGCGACCTCGGGGCTGTGCCGGTGGCGGCGGATGACGAGCCTGCGGAGTTCGTCGCGGTCGATGTCGCCGTCGGGGGAGACGGCCGTCGGTTCGAGCAGTCGGATCAGCTCGGCGAACGACTCCTTCTTGCCGTTGTGCGGGGTCGCACTCGCGAGGATCAGCGCCTCGGTGTTGCGGGCGAGTAGCCGGGCGAGCGCGTTGTTCTGCGTCTGCCCAGTGATGTTGTGCGACTCGTCGATCACGACGGCATCCCACTTGTGCTTCCGAAGGTGGGCTCGGTACTTATCCTGCTTCAGCGTGTCGATCGAGATGATGGCCCGCTTGTACAAACTGAACGGGTTGCGCGTCGCCGGGAGCTTCTGCCGCACCCGCTGAATGCCGACCGAGTCGAGCCGCACGAAAGGCAGCGCGAAGCGGGTCCACATCTCGTACTGCATCTGCTCGAGCACGTGCTTCGGCGTGACGATGAGGATGCGCTCGCCTCGCCCGCGACGCACGAGCTCGGAGAGGATCATGCCGATCTCGATCGTCTTGCCGAGGCCGACCGCGTCTGCGATCAGGAGACGCGGTCGGAGGTTCTGCGGGTCGAGCGCGYGGCGTACGGCGACCTGCTGGTAGCCGAGCGGGTCAGAGAGCATGCGGGGGCTCACCGTGAGGCCGGGCTCGTTGAGCGGGATGGGTGTCTTGCGGAGGGTCGCCTCGAGCCAGAGCTTGGCCTGCCGGTAGCCCGGAGAGTCGTCGGCCTTCAGGCGCGCCTCGGCGGGGTCGAGCACGCGGATGTCATCGAGGTGCTCGTAGAACGATGCGGTCGTGTCGCGGACGAGATCCGAGAGACCCTGCACGCGGACGAGCAAGCCGTCTTGCGTCTGGGTGGCTGCCGTCACCATCCACTCGGCGTCGCGCACCACGACGACGGATCCGGGCGCGACGTTGAGTTCGGGCCGTTCAATCGTGGCCGCCGATGCGTAGGGACTCGGCACCTGAGGGTTCCTCTCGATCCGCGGAAACCGGACCGCGGCCCCGCCGGGTTCATGGTATCGACGCAACAGCGCCGCGTCGGCACATCGGCTGCCATGTCCCCTGTGTTGGGGGTACATCGGCGGGGTAGGGCTTTCCCGAACGGTCGGCCCTTCCTGAGAGGATGCCAGTACAGGGCATCCGAGGGCGGATGTCAGTGCATGTCTGTAACGTCACTCAGCTGACCAGTCAGAGCTCGTACGGTCGGCCCTCTCCCAGCCGTCCGGCGTGGATCGAGGCCCTACCGAGCCCTACATCGGAAGGCAATGCAATGGACTGGAACAGCGCGGACGGCCGGCTGCGCGACTACGTGCAAGAGCGGCAGGCGATCGCCCTGCGGACGTACGAAGTCAATCCGGATCTCCTCGAAGAGCACGTCAACCAGGAAGACAGCTTCCGGGCAGGTGGATACGGCGAGCGGCAGATCAGCGAGCTCCTGCAGAACGCGGTCGACGCGCTCACCGCGTCAGGCGCAGCAGGCACGGTGGAGTTCCGCATCGCGGACGGCAACCTCTACTGTGCGAACGAGGGCAACCCGTTCAGCGAGGGCGGTATCCGCGCCGTCTGTCATGCGTTCCTCAGCCCGAAGCGCGATGAGGAGAGCATCGGAAGGTTCGGGCTTGGATTCAAATCAGTGCTGGGTGTCTCGAACCACCCGCAGATCTTCAGCCGCACGGTGAGCTTCGAGTTCAATGCTCCCGAGACCGCGGAGATGTTCGCCGGGATGTCAGCGCCGGACGGTCGGCTGCCGCTCATGCGGGTCCCGAGCCTGATCGATGTCGACACGGAACGTGCCGGCGATCCGCACCTCGCCGAACTCATGACGTGGGCGTCGACGATCGTGAGGCTCCCGCTCATGCGGGACGGTGCGCGTCTGCGCGACGAACTCAAGGCGTTCAAGACCCAATCGCTGCTGTTCATGAAGTCGGTTTCCCAGCTGAGCGTCGTGCTTTCTGGCAAGGGCGGTGCTCCGGTGCCCGCATCGCACCGACGTGAGGGGGACCTCAAGTCTGGCGAGGTCACGCTGACCGGCCCGGAGAATGGGCCTACCGCGTGGCTGTACGCCGAGCGCGAGTACCAGCCGAGCGACGAAATTCTTCAGACGCTGACGGCGACGATGGCGCGACGCACCATGACCGTGTCGTACGCAGTGCCGAAGAATGGCCAGACCGATCTCGGCGAACTCTGGGCGTGGTTCCCGTTGCGCGACAAGACGACAGCCCGCGGCATCTTCAATGCGCCATGGCAGGTCAACGACGACCRAACGACGCTCCTCGCGACGAGCGCGCTGAATGGCGAGATGCTGGATGTCTGCGCCGAGCTCTTCCTCGACGTCGTGATCGGATCAGCGCACGCGGACGATCCGGCGGCGCACCTCGATCTGTTCCCTTCACGTGCGAACGAGTTCCGCAGCCTGGCGGACCGCCTTCTCACTGTCCGAATCCCCGCGTTGGCTCGAGAGAGGGCGATCATCCCTGATCGAAACGGCGTCCTTCGTACTCGCGACCATTTCCAGCGTGTACCCGCCCTTGGAGTGCCGTATATCCCGGTTGAGGTGATGCAATCCTGGCAGGCAACCGTCAAGCGCGACACGATTCCCCACTGGTCGGCGTTCACGTCACGTAAGGAGCGCATTTCAAGGCTCCGCACACTCCTCCGAGACGCGGAGAAGGTTTCGGCGGCCTGCGAGACGACCGCCGCCGAATGGCTCGAGGAGCTCGCATCGGCGAGGACCGAGATCGCGATCGCCACCGCGCTCCGCGCCTACACGACCATGCGAAATGCCGGATTCACGGAGCAGCAGATAGGTTCGGCCCGCATCGTCCCGGTTGAGGGTGGCAACTGGGAGCGAGTGTCCGCAAACCGCAGCGTGTTGATCCCCCGCGACGGAGGTCCGACGCCGGAAGGCGTGCCACTCGTCGACAAGCATTTCGCGGTGGGTGAGGTGCAGCGATTGCTCGAAGGCCTGGGCTTCGCCGCCGTCTCGACGGATCAGACGGCATCCGCGCTTGCAGCGCGAGCCTCGAGGTCATGGGGCGAAGACCAGTGGTCGAAGCTCTGGACCGCTTTGCTCCACGCCTCTCCGCAAACGGCCTCGACGTCGCTTCGCAACGTCATTGATCGCGGGCTGGATGTCATGGTGCAGACCAAGTCGGGGCCCTGGCGCCCGGCTCGCGAAACCTTCGTTTCGGAGTCGATAGCACCGGGGCTTGCGACCCGGCACGCCGGCGAGCTGCACGGAGGGCGCCACGATCTACTTCTCGCCGCTGGAGCCCTCACGGAAGCCGATCCGGATTGGCAGCCCTGGCGCGAAGCCGTATACGCGAAGTACCGTGACGAACAGATGCAGTACATCGCTCGCGAGCTGCGCAACGCCGGGCACACGTCTCGCAGCATTGGTATTCCTGACCTCGTTTCCGCTGGACCGCTGCAGATCCTCCTCGAACTCGAGGGCGACGAAGGTGCCCGTGCTAGCTGGACGAAGTCGCTGCTGAAAGTGATGCCCGCGCGAACTGCCACAATCCAGGTCCGTCTCTCGAGCTCGAAGCACGATGCAGAGATGCCCATTGAGTCGCCCGACTGGTGGGCTATTCGCAGGTACGGGCTCGTCGTCACTTCGACCGGCTTCACGTCGGTGGACGAGGCTGTTGGAAACGGTCTCAGAGAGTTCGCAGCCTTCCTTCCCGTTGTGGATCCCGAGGCGGGCGCCCACCTCAGCCTTGCCCGCACGCTCGACCAAGTGCCGGATCGCGTGATCCAGGCGGCTCTCGCCCGGGAGGGACAGTCCGTGCAGACCGCCGACACCGTCACAAAGATCGTGGCGGAAGCGGCGCGTCGCAAGACTATGCGTGCCCCTGAGGAAATCCCGGCAGTGTCGAATGGAAAGGTCGTGCTGCAACGGCCGGCCGATGTGGTCCTCGCGAAGACCGTCGAGGACCAGCGAGTGCTCGATGAGCACGGTGTCGCCTACCTCGATGCGACCGTTGAGGGCGCAGAAAACATAACGGCGTGGGGACTCCGCTCGAGTGACGAGGCGCTGGCTCGTTCCTATGAGATTCGGGACGGCGGCGACGAAATGCCGCTCACCGACCGGTTCCCCAGCCTTCCGAAACACTGCACCGTGCCGCTCAGCAAGGTCCGCATCCGCACCAGTCCGGCGATTCTCCGCAAGACGACGACACCTGCAGGTACAGCCGAGCAGCGGCTCATGAGCCACAGATACGACGAGCTCGTGATCCTCGATGACTCCCTCGATGATCAGGGCAGACTCGAGGAACTGTCGAAACAGCTCGGGCTGGGATTGTCGCGCGCCGACATCGCCGCGGTGCTTGAGCAAGACGACCGCATGCGACGCAATGAGCTCATTGCAAGAGCCAAAGCCGCGGGTTCCGTGCCGGAGAAACTACTACTGCTGTTCGGTCCCGCGACCCTGAAGCAGGCCCTTCCGCAGGGCCTTCTCGAAGCCGTCCAACAGAAGGACGGGAAGCGTTCGGACCTGGAAGTCTCAGACCTCTACTGGCGAGTGCGGGGAAACGACGCCCTCTGGTATCTGCGCGACGAACTCAAAGAACTCAAGCTGCCCGTCCCGTCGAACTGGGCCGGGTCGGATCAAGCGCAAGCCTTCGTCGCCAGCCTCGGATTCCCGACGGGCTACGCCGGTACGAAAGAGATGAAGCGTCCGGCACTCCAACAGGTACTGGGACGCGTCGACCTCTCACCATTGCACGATTTCCAGGAGCGACTCGCGGGGGACATCCGAGAGCACGTCCTGCAGAAGGGGCCCGACGGCGAAAGCCAGCGGGGGCTCCTCTACCTCCCGACGGGCGCCGGCAAGACCCGAGTGACCGTCGAAGCGATCGTGCGAATGCTGGCCAGCGACGAATTGTCGGGACCCGTGCTGTGGATCGCGCAATCGCAGGAGCTCTGCGAGCAGGCGATCCAGACGTGGACCGATGTCTGGCGCGCGATCGGTGACGAGCGGGTGCTCGACCTGAATCGGTTCTGGGGCGACTACGAACTCGACGAATCCCGGGAAGAGCTCCAGGTCGTCATCGCCACCGACGCGAAGCTGCACTCGCGCATCAGCCAGGATGAACGCGCCTACCCGTGGCTCGCACAGGCTTCGTTGGTGATCATCGACGAGGCACACCGCGCAGGCACACTGACGTACACGTCGATCCTGCGATGGCTCGGCATCGTCGCAGCGCGCGGCCAGGGGACCGCACGCACGGCGCGGCCGTTGCTCGGACTGACGGCGACTCCGTTCCGAGGGCGCAACGCCGAACTCAATCGACTCTTCGCTGAGCGATTCGGCAACAAGAAACTCGAATCGTTGGATCCCGACGATCCGATCGGGCAGCTCCGGCGAGCGGACGTGTTGGCAGACGTCGATCATTACGTCCTCGACGGCACGTTCGTATCCGCCTCAGCTGCGGATCTCGTGGGCTTCCAGCAGATGAAGGACGTCACGAAGAGCATGCTCGACCAGATCGGACAGGACATCGACCGGACCAAGACACTCGTCGCAGACATCCTCAAACATGATCGGTCGTGGCCGATTCTCGTTTTCTCCGCATCCGTTGCATCTGCTCACACCATCGCGGCACTGCTCACCCTAGAGGGCACGTCAGCGGCCGCGGTCGACGGGACGATGCGACCGCAGGAACGGCGCCGAGTCATCGAGGACTTCCGGTCGGGCACGACCCAGGTCTTGGTGAACTGCGATCTTCTGACGCAGGGCTTCGATGCCCCCGAAGTGCGCGCCTTGTACATCGCGCGCCCGACGTTCAGCCCCAACCGCTACCACCAGATGATCGGACGCGGGCTCCGCGGACCGAAGAACGGCGGCAAAGAGCGCTGCTTGATCGTCAACGTGGCMGATACGTTCGAGGAGTTCGGCGAAGAGCTCGCATTCACCGAGTTCAACTACCTGTGGGAGAAGTCAGCATGAGCACCGACGATGTGCGTAACGAGTTCGTCGATCAGTTGAGGAGCGTGTGGCTCGGCCCGATCGGCGGGCCCGAGGAGGTGTTGCCGCGGAACCCCGTCTACGCCTATTTGGTGGGTACGCTTTACCCGGTCGAGCTGGGCTCCACGGATGCTGCGCCGACGGTGCTCGACGAGGACATCGAGGCAGGCGTCCTCCACGGAGAAACCGGAGAAGGCACTGGTCTGCTCGACGACGAGATCGATGTCAGCGGCGAGACAGACGAGGACGCTGACCCTGGGCTGAGCCTCGTGGGCGCCTTCGGGTGGGCTCCGCAGTCGATGGGGCTGTCCTTCATCCACGATGGAAGCGGAATCGTCGCTGCTGTAGACGCCGGCGTTTACGCGCAGGACGAGTCTTCGGCAGATGGGGACTCCGAGGACGACGGCGACCGGCGAGAGTCTTGGCGGCGACGGGATGTCTCGGAAGCCGCCATCCGCGTTCCGTCGACCCCATCCGGGCATCTGGAAATCCTCGGTGGCCGGGCGAGACTCGCCTGGAGGACGCGTGCCGTCGGCGACAAGCATTTGACGACACTTGCGGTCTCCAATGCCGAGGACGTCGCGGCCGGTAAGGCGAAGTCCGATCCGACGAAATGCCTCTTCCAGGTCAGGCTGCGATGTGACATCGAGGGAGGTCGGCTGCACCCGTACCCGACGAGCAATCCTGTCACGTCCTCGTCAGAGGATCGAGAACTCGAGCTCCGCTACCGTTCCAAGGCGACCTACGCGATCGGGCACGGCACCGCGGTCGTGTGGGATGACTCTGATCAGCCGGGGTTCGCGATGACCGAGAGCATCCCGCGCCAAGAGGTCCCCGCGGTACGCGCTCGCAGCAGTGACCTCCGCGCCCTCGAACTCGCCTGGCTCGCCGATGAGTCGGTCAGCGCCTCGGAGCTCGGCCGTGGTCTTCGTGAGTTCGTCGCAGGGTACGAGCAGTGGATCGAGGCTCGAGAACGGGAAGCCGGGACACTCGCCTCCCGATTCGCCATCCCCGCCGCGGACATCCTCCGCCGGATCCGCATGGCCCACGATCGCATCGAGGATGGGATCCAGCTGTTGGAATCCGGCGGAAACGTCCTGACCGCATTCCGTCTGGCAAACCGAGCGATGCGGACCCAGATGGTGCAGCAGCAGTGGACAAGAGATCACGCCGGTGAGTTCGGTGTGCCCCTTCAGGCGGCCCCCGAGCCCAAGCCCGATGAAGAGCCGACGTGGTATCCGTTCCAGCTCGGATTCATCCTGCTCTCGGTCGCATCGACGACCGACGTGGATCACGCAGAGCGCGAACTCGTCGATCTCATCTGGTTCCCGACCGGCGGTGGAAAGACCGAGGCGTATCTGGGTCTGGCGGCCATCGAGATGATCCGACGCCGACTCGACCGCGGTGTCCATGGCGGCGGAACCGCTGTGCTGACGCGCTACACGATGCGTCTCCTGACAGCGCAACAATTCCAGCGCGCCGCGACACTGATC
>NZ_JBFUCL010000058.1:0-14216 GCF_056405255.1 Agromyces sp. P1_H4
CCTCGCGTTCGGCGAGGTGCCCGTGCCCATGCTCGAGCCCCTGCCATTCGCTCGCCTCGACCCCGAGGCGGGCGTCGCTGCCCGCCCATTCGCCCGCGACGAGCAGCGTGGTGCCGCGCTGTCGGAGCCTGGCCTGCAGGCGACTCGTCTCGGCGGGGGAGACCCGGCCCGCCGGCCGCACCGCGACCACCGGGATGACGTCGGCGAGCGCGGCGACGACCGTGAGCCACTGCCGCCCGGGGTCGGGCACGAGCACGAGCCGCTCGAGGTCGATGCCGAACCGTGCGGCGGCCTCGACCCCGWACTCGGGCATGCCGGCCACCGCCACCCACCGGCCGCTCGCGCTGGGGCCGGCGAGGAGGGCCATGAGCAGGGTGGTCGAGCCCTCGACCTGCACGACCGTGCCCTCGCGGAGCGTGCCGCCCGGCAGCACGGAGGCGAGCGCCGGATGCGTCGGCACGGCCTTGGAGTCGAGCCGGGTCGCCTGCATCCCGCGGATGCGGGCCTGCAGCTCCTCGACGCGCGCCGGACCGGGTGCCGGGGCGATGCGGGGAGCGGTCATGGTCATACCCCAGTTTCGAACATATGTTCGAAGGTGGCAAGTCCGGGGAGCCGACCGTCCCGGCATCCGGGACCCATTAGCGAGAAAGCGACGGCAAAACGAAAGAAGGCCGGATCATGATGATCCGGCCTTCTTCACAACGCGTGCGCGAGGGGGGACTTGAACCCCCACGCCCGTTAGGGCACTAGCACCTCAAGCTAGCGCGTCTGCCATTTCCGCCACCCGCGCGTTGTGTCAGGCCCTCGATCGCTCGGAGGCCCGAGAGAAGACATTAGCACGGATTCAGAGGCGCTTCGAACGCCGGTGGCCCGGCCCCGATGGCGGCGGCTACGGTGAACGCATGGCCGAGTCATCCGCAGTCCAGCGCCCGATCGACGACCTCGACGAGACGGCGGTGATCGCCAGGGACCTCATCCGGATCGACACGACGAACTACGGCGAAGGACGGGCCGAAGGCGAGCGCGAGGCCGCCGAGTACGTCGAGGCGAAGCTCGCCGCCATGGGCCTCGCGCCCGAGCTGTTCGAGCCCGAGCCCCGGCGCACCAGCGTCGTCGCGCGCGTGCCGGGACGGAACCCCGACAAGYCCGCGCTCGTGCTGCACGGCCACCTCGACGTCGTGCCGGCCGACCCGCGCAACTGGAGCGTCGACCCGTTCGCGGGCGAGGTGCGCGACGGCATGCTGTGGGGGCGGGGCGCCGTCGACATGAAGGACATGGACGCCATGATGCTGACCGCCCTCGGCGGCATCCTCGGCTCGGGCGAGCTTCCCGAACGGGAGATCGTGGTCGCCTACTTCGCCGACGAGGAGGCCGGCGGCGGCGTGGGGGCGAGCTGGCTCGTCGATCACCGGCCCGAGCTCTTCGACGGGGCGACCGAGGCGATCAGCGAGGTCGGCGGCTACTCGATCACCGTCGGCGGCGAACGGGCCTACCTCCTGCAGACGGGGGAGAAGTCGCTCATCTGGGTGCGGCTCGTCGCCCGAGGCGTCGCGGCGCACGGATCGCGCCTCATCCGCGACAACGCCGTGACCAAGCTCGCCGAGGCGATCGCCCGGCTCGGGCGCACCGAGTGGCCCCTGCACCTCACCGACACCACCCGCGAGTTGCTCTCCGCGATCGCCGACACCCTCGGCGTCGATCCCGAACAGGTCTCGCCCGACGAGCTCGCCCTGGCGACGGGCTCGGCCTCGGGGTTCATCACGGCGACGCTCCGCACGACCACGAACCCGACGAAGCTCGAGGCGGGCTACAAGCACAACGTCATCCCCGACCGGGCCGAGGCGCTCGTCGACATCCGCACGCTGCCCGGCCAGGAGGAGGCCGTGCTCGCCGAGGTCCGCGCCATCATCGGCGACGACATCGAGATCGAGTTCGTGCACAAGGACGTCGGGCTCGAGGCATCCACCCGCGGGCCGCTCGTCGACGCGGTCACCCGCTCGCTCGGCGCGCACGACCCGGGTGCCCGAGTGTTCCCGTACCTGCTCTCGGGCGGCACCGACAACAAGTCGCTCAGTCGCCTCGGCATCGCCGGCTACGGCTTCGCGCCGCTGCGCCTGCCCGACGACCTCGATTTCCCCGCGATGTTCCACGGGGTTGATGAACGAGTGCCGCTCGACKCACTATCCTTCGGTAACAGGGTCCTGCGAGACCTGTTGCTCAGCTACTGACCAAAGACCGGTCTCGTTCCTCCGGCTTCCGCGGAGGCGGAAGGCGGATACCACTGTGCTCGAAGCGCTCATCCTCGGGTTCGTCCAGGGCCTCACCGAATTCCTCCCCGTTTCCTCGAGTGCGCACCTGCGCATCCTGGGGGAGTTCCTCCCCGGCGCCCAGGATCCGGGGGCCGCGTTCACCGCGATCACGCAGCTCGGCACCGAGACGGCGGTCGTGGTGTTCTTCTGGCGCGACATCGTGCGCATCGTCTCGCACTGGTTCGGCTCGTTCACCGGTCGCGTGCCGCGCAACGACCCCGATGCCCGCATGGGCTGGCTGATCATCGTCGGCTCGATCCCGATCGTCGTTCTCGGCATCCTGTTCCAGGACGAGATCGAGACCACCTTCCGCTCGCTCTGGATCGTAGCGACGATGCTCGTGGTGTTCGGCATCATCCTCGGCCTCGCCGACTGGGCCGGGGCGAAGCGGCGCAAGCTCGACGAGCTGACCGTGCCGCACGGCATCATCTTCGGATTCGCCCAGGCGCTCGCCCTGATCCCCGGCGTCTCGCGCTCGGGCGGCACGATCACCGCCGGCCTGTTCCTCGGCTACGAGCGGGGCGCCGCCGCACGCTACGCGTTCCTGCTCGCCATCCCCGCCGTCTTCGGCTCGGGGTTCTTCCAGCTGTTCAAGAGCATGGGGGAGCCCTCCGTCTACGGCCCCATCGAGACGGCCGCGGCCACGCTCGTCGCCTTCGTCGTCGCGATCCTGGTCATCGCCTTCTTCATGCAGTGGATCTCGCGGCACAGCTTCCTGCCGTTCGTGATCTACCGCATCCTGCTCGGCGGCACGATCTTCGCGCTGCTCGCCACGGGCGTCATCGACGCGTGACGGATGCCGCGGCATCCGCTTCGACGACGTGCGACGGATGCCGCTACGCGCCGTCCCGCGGGCGCCACGGCTCGTCGCGGGGCCCATCGCGGCCGTCGCGACCGTCGGCCCGTCCGTCGGGACCCTCGCCCCGGCGCCGGAGGTACCGCTCGAACTCCTGGGCGATGGCCTCGCCGCTCGCCTCGGGGGCGTCGACCGCATCGCGGGCCTGCTCGAGCTGGGTGATGTAGCCGGCCATGTCCTCGTCGTCGGCGGCGAGCGCGTCGACGCCGGCCTCCCACGCCTGCGCCTCGGTCTCGAGGGTGCCGCGCGGGATGGAGAGGCCGGTGAGCTCCTCGAGCTTGCCGAGGAGGGCGAGCACCGCCTTGGGGGAGGGCGCGTTGTGCACGTAGTGCGGCACCGACGCCCAGAGCGACACAGTGGGGATGCCGGCGCGCTCGGCCTGGTCGGCGATGACGCTGAGGATGCCGACGGGGCCCTCGTAGCTCGAGCGTTCCACGCCGAGCGCGTCGCGCACCTCGCGGTTCTCACTCGACGCGAAGACCGACAGGGGCCGGGTGTGCGGCGCGTCGGCGAGCATGGCGCCGAGGAGCACGACGCCCTCGATGTCGGCGGTGAGCGCGGCGTCGACGAGCTCGGCGGCGAAGCCCTTCCAGCTGCGCGCGGGCTCGGCGCCGAGGAGCACGTGGAGGGKGTCGGCGCCGGGGCCGGTGACCTGTACGTCGACCTCGWCGGTCGGCGCCCCGCCTGGGCCGAGGATCGCGGCGCCGGGCCATTCGAGCCGGCGCGAGCCGTCGTCGCCCATCACGACCGTGGGCYGGGTGAACTGGTAGTCGAAGTACAGCTCGGGGTCGACCGCGGCGATCTCGACGAGGCCGAGCCGCTCCGCGAGCAGCTTCGCCGCCCCGGTCGCCGCCTCGCCGGCGTCGTTCCATCCCTCGAAGGCGACGACGAGCAGCCTTCCGCCCTCGAAACCGGCCCGCTGATCCACTCCAGGTGCCCCGCTTCCCGCCCCGGACTCCCGGGGTCCTCTCCACAATAGGCCGTGCCCGTAGACTTGCGGGTTGTGACCACTCGCCTTCCCGCCGCCGTCCTCTGGGACATGGACGGAACCCTCGTCGACACCGAACGCTACTGGATGGCGGCCGAGGAGGAGCTCGTCGAGTCCTTCGGCGGCCGCTGGACCCACGAGGACGCGCTCGGCCTCGTCGGCAGCGGCCTCTGGGAGGCGGCGACGGTGTTCCAGGCGGCGGGCGTCGACCTCGACGCCGACACGATCGTGGCGCGGCTCACCTCACGCGTGCAGGAGCAGCTCGCCGAGCACGGCGTCCCGTGGCGGCCGGGCGCGAGGGAACTGCTCGAGGCGCTGCGCGAGGCATCCGTGCCCACCGCACTCGTGACCATGTCGGTCAGGTCGATGGCCGACGACGTGGTGCGGGCGATCCCGTTCGAGGCCTTCGACGTCATCGTCACGGGCGACGCGGTCGAGCACGCGAAGCCGCACCCCGAGCCCTACCTCGCGGCGGCCGAGGCCCTCGGCGTCGACGTGCGCGACTGCATCGCGATCGAGGACTCGCCCGCCGGACTCACCTCGGCCTGGTCGGCCGGCGCGGTCACGGTGGGCGTGCCGAACATCCTCGACCTCGCCGAGGCACCGGCGCACGTGCTGTGGCAGACCCTCGCCGACAAGTCGGTGTCGGATGTCGCGTCACTCCTCGAGGTTCGCGAGGCCCGCGCGTGAGCGAGAGCCGAGGCGAGCGCAGCGGACCGTTCCGGGCCGGCGACCGGGTGCAGCTGACCGGGCCCAAGGGCCGCATGCACACCATCACCCTCGAGCCGGGCAAGCTCTTCCACTCGCACAAGGGCCCCATCGCGCACGACGACCTCATCGGGCTGCCCGACGGCTCCGTCGTCGCCAACCAGGTCGGCATCGAGTACCTCGCGCTGCGCCCGCTGCTCAGCGACTTCGTGATGTCGATGCCGCGCGGCGCGGCCATCGTGTACCCGAAGGACGCCGCGCAGATCCTCGCGCAGGCCGACATCTTCCCCGGCGCCACCGTCGTCGAGGCGGGCGTCGGCTCGGGCGCCCTGTCGCTCTGGCTGCTCCGCGGCATCGGCCCCTCGGGCCGGTTGCTGTCGTTCGAGCGCCGCGAGGAGTTCGCCGAGGTCGCGCGCGGCAACGTCGCCACCTTCCACGGCTACGACCCCGAGAACTGGTCGATCACGCTCGGCGACCTGGCGCTGGCGCTGCCCGAGGCGGCGCCCGCGGCATCCGTCGACCGGGTCGTGCTCGACATGCTCGCTCCGTGGGAGTGCATCGACGTCGTGTCCGATGCGCTGAAGCCCGGCGGCGTGCTGCTCTGCTACATCGCGACCGCCACGCAGCTGTCCCGGGTCGCCGAGGCGATCCGGGCGACGGGGGAGTACACCGAGCCCCAGTCGACCGAGACGATGGTGCGCGGCTGGCACGTGCAGGGCCTCGCGGTCCGGCCCGACCACCGCATGATCGCCCACACCGGCTTCCTCCTCACCGCCCGCCGGCTCGCGCCCGACACGGTGCTGCCCGAGCTCAAGCGGCGCCCGTCGAAGACGGAGTTCAGCGACGAGGACGTCGAGGCGTGGACGCCCGGCGCGCTCGGCGAACGGGCAGTGAGCGCCAAGGCGCTGCGCAAGCGGGTGCGAGCAGCGGATGCCGCGGCCGAACGCTCGCGGGCGGCCGACACCGATCCCGCAGGCGAAGCCTTGTAGGCTACCAACGCCCCTCCGCGACCCACCCCATGAATCGAGGATCAGTGCGCTCGTCACTCGCGCTCATCGCCACCGCCGGCCTCGTCGCCGTGGCCCTCTCCGGCTGCACGCCGGCGCCGGCAGCTCCCGAGGCGACCTCGGGGCAGTCCTCCGACGCCGTCGTGGTGAAGGGCGACTTCGGCGACGCGCCGAAGGTGGAGTTCCCGGCGCCGCTCGCGCCCGACGAGACGCAGTGCACCGAGGTCATCGCGGGTGACGGCGCGAAGCTGCAAGACGGCCAGCAGGCCCTCATCGGCCTCGCCGTCTACAACGGCACCACGGGCGAGACCGTGCAGGAGCCGACGGGCTTCGGCGACGAGGACCCGATCGCGCTCACCGTGTCCGACGCCACGCTTCCGGGGTTGCGCAAGGCGCTCACCTGCGGCAGCGAGGGCTCGCGGGTCGCGGTCGTCGTGCCCGCTGAAGACGCCTTCGGCGACCAGGGCAACGAGTCGATCGGCATCGGCGCCGACGACAGCCTCGTGTTCGTCATCGACGTGAAGCGCGCGCTCCCGTCCCGCGCCGACGGCGCACCCCAGCTCTCCCGTGACGGGTTCCCCGCCGTGGTGCTCGCACCCGACGGCCGCCCCGGCATCACCGTGCCGAAGTCCGACCCGCCCGTGAAGGACGAGATCGCGGTCGAGGTGCTGAAGAAGGGCTCCGGCGAGGTCGTCGAAGACGGCGACTCCGTGGTCGTGCAGTACACGGGCGTGCTGTGGGACGACAACTCCGTGTTCGACTCCACGTGGACGACCGCGGACGAGGGCAACCAGCAGCCGGGTCCCAAGACCTTCGTGGTGAGCACGGGCGACGACGCGCAGGTCATCCCCGGGTTCTCGAACGCGATCATCGGCCAGACCGTGGGCTCGCAGATCGGGGTCATCGTGCCGTCGTCGCAGGGCTACGGCGACCAGGGCAACGACAAGGTGCCCGCCGGTTCCACGCTCTTCTTCGTCATCGACATCCTGGGTGTCGTCTGACCCGGCGATCGCGGCCGAGGGCCGCCCGCGGTTCAGTATGATCGCTCCTGTGTCGGGTGCATCGCGCAAGGGTGAGCCGAGGATCCCGGTCGAAGATCGGCTCTTCAGCCTGGTGCTCGCGCTGCTCGCCACCGAGACGGGCCTGCTGAAGTCCGAGATCCTGTCGTCGGTGCGCGGCTACGCCGAGCGCTACGACGAGTCCGGGCAGAACGCCAACCTCGAGCGCCAGTTCGAGCGCGACAAGGACGACATCCGGGAGCTCGGCATCCCGCTCGAGACGGTCGAGTCTCCCGACCGACCGGGCGACAACCAGGCGCTGCGCTATCGCATCCCGAAGGGCCGGTACGACCTTCCCGAAGAGGTGCGGTTCACCCCCGACGAGCTGGCACTGCTCGGCCTCGCGGCCGAGGTGTGGCGCGAGGCGTCACTCTCCGCCGACTCGCAGCGGGCGCTCACCAAGCTGCGGTCGCTCGGCATCGAGCCCCGCGAGCCCGTCATCGGCTACGCCCCTCGACTCCGCGTGCGCGACGCGGCGTTCGAGCCGCTTCGGCAGGCGCTCGACCGGCGGCAGACGGTGCGGTTCCGCTACTTCAAGCCCGGCGAGGGCGCTCCGAGCGAGCGCACGGTCGACCCCCTGGCCGTGGTGCTCCACGAGGGGCGCTGGCATCTGCACGCCTACGACCACGACGCCCGCGCGCCCCGCACCTTCCTGCTCTCGCGCATCGTCGGCGGCGTCGAGCCGCTGCCCGGGCGAACCTTCGACGCACCGCCGCCCGACATCCAGGACCGCATCCTGGCCGAGCTCGACGAGGTGCGGCTCGGCAACGCCGCAGACCTCGCCGTCACGGCGGGCAGTGACGCGGAGGTCCGGCTGGGCAAGCGGGCCGTGCTGCGCGACGAGGACGCCGGCGTGATCCGGTTGCACTACACGGATGCCGCGGTGTTCGCCGACGAGCTGGCGGCCTACGGCCCCGAGGTCCGGGTGATCGCCCCGGCCTCACTGCGCGACGAGGTGCGCGATCGCCTCGCCGCCGTCGCCGCCGCCCACCGCGACGGAGGAGCGTCATGATGGCCGCCCGCAGCAAGCCGCTGAAGGCACCCGACAAGCTCGTGTTCCTGCTCTCGTTCGTGCCCTACCTGCTCGAGCGGCGCGTCGTCGACGTCGCCGAGGCCGCGGCGCACTTCGGCATGACCGAGGCGGAGATCCGCGACGCCGTGCGCCTCATCGCCACGTCGGGCCTTCCCGGCTCCACGGGCACCTACCAGCCGAACGACCTCTTCGACATCGACTGGGACTCCTTCGAGGACGACGACGTGATCGTGATCGTGCATCACGTGGCGATCGACGACGCACCGCGGCTCTCAGCGCGCGAGGCCGCAGCCCTCATGGCGGGCCTGCAGTACCTCTCCGCGGCGCCGGAGGGGGCGGGCAGCGCCTCGCTGGCCTCCCTCCGTGCGAAGCTCGCCGCCGGAGCCTCCGCAGCCCCCAGCCGGCTCGCGGTCGCCGAGACCGAGGCCGACGCGTCGCTGGCGCTCATCCGCGAGGCGGTGGCCGAGGGGCGGCAGCTCGAGTTCGACTACCTGAACGCGCGTGGCGAGCGCGGCCGCCGTCGCGCGGATCCGCTGCGCATCATCTCGCAGGACGCGGACTGGTACCTCCAGGCGTACTGCCATACGCGGGAGGACGTGCGCAACTTCCGCGTCGACCGCATGAGCGACCTGCTGCTGACCGACGAGCCGATCGGCGACCACTCCGACCGCGCGGTCCCCGACACGCTCTTCCAGGGTTCCGACTCCGACCTCGACGTCGTGGTCGACGTGTCGCCGGCCACGCTGCCGCTGCTCGCCGACTACCTCGCCGACGCGAGCGCCCGCGAGGTCGACGGCAGGTTGCGGGTCACCCTGCGGCTGGCGCACGTGCACGGGCTCAAGCGCCTCGTCGCGGGGCTGCCGGGGCTCGTCACGGTCGTCGCGCCGGCCGAGGCGCGTGCGGCCGTGGCGGAGTGGGCGGCGGCGGGCCTCGCTGGCTATCCGCCGCCGGACTCCGAGCAGAGCGCGGATCCGGCAGAGCGACCAGGGGCACCCGGCTCCGACGGCTCCTGACCGACTTCAGGCGGCGTTCCCCGGCGGCAGGTAGACTGTCGTCACGATCCTCCCGAGAACGGACGAACACCCATGTGGCAAGGCTTCACCGGTTGGCACGCGCTGATCATCCTCGTGGTCATCCTGCTGCTCTTCGGCGCCCCCAAGCTCCCGGCACTCGCCCGCAGCCTCGGACAGTCGATGAAGATCCTCAAGAGCGAGGTGCGCTCCGACAAGGACGAGCCCGCCGCGGCCGACTCGGCTGCGAGCACGCCCGCGGCTCCCGCAGCGCCGGCAGCGAACACCGCTGCGCCTGACGCCACCGTCGTGACGCGCAAGCCCGACGAGGCCGATTCCGGCTCGAGTCGCTGACTTCATGTCCGCGGTGAAGGATCGCGGGGAGAAGGACCGCGAGGAGAAGAACCGCGAGAAGCGGATGTCGCTCGGCGCGCACCTCATCGAGCTGCGCAAGCGCCTGTTCATCTCCGCCCTCGCGATCGTGGTCGGCGCCGCGATCGGGTGGTGGCTCACCGACGCGTTCGTGTGGAACGCCCTCCAGGAGCCGGTCCTCCGCCTCGCAGACGCGCAGGGCAACACGAGCGAGATGGCGATCATCTTCCCGACGATCTCGAGCTCGTTCGACCTGATGCTCCAGATCTCGTTCACGCTGGGCATCGTCATCTCGAGCCCGGTGTGGCTCTACCAGATCTTCGCGTTCCTCGTGCCGGGGCTGAACACCCGCGAGCGCCGGTTCACGTTCGGGTTCTTCGCCACGGCGATCCCGCTGTTCTTCGCCGGCTGCGCCGCCGGGTGGTTCGTGCTGCCGAACATCGTGAAGATCATGACGAGCTTCGTCCCCGAGGGCGGTGAGACGCTGCTCACGGCGAAGGAGTACATCGACTTCGTGCTGAAGCTCGTCGTCGCGATCGGCATCGCGTTCGTGGTGCCGGTGTTCATCGTGCTCCTGAACTTCGCCGGGGTCATCAGCGCGGCATCCATCATCAAGTCGTGGCGGGTGGCGATCCTCGTCATCGTGCTCTTCACCGCGATCGCCACGCCCTCGGCGGACATCGTCTCGATGTTCCTGCTCGCGATCCCGATGGTGGCGCTCTACTTCGCGGCCTGGTTCATCGCGCACCTGCACGATCGCCGTGTCGAGCGTCGCAACCGCCTCGAGTTCGGAGCGGCTGTCTAGGCTGGAGGGGTGATGAGCCTCTCCCCGGCCGAACGGTATGCGATCTCCCGCGACCAGCGCCGGAAACCACGACTCGCCGAGTTCGCCGCCAGGCTCCGATTCGACCTCGACCCGTTCCAGCGCGCATCGTGCGGTGCGCTCGATGAAGGGCGCAGCGTGCTCGTCGCGGCGCCGACCGGTGCGGGCAAGACGGTCGTCGCCGAGTTCGCCGTGTTCCTGGCCATGCAGGAGCCCGGTGCGAAGGTGTTCTACACCACGCCGATCAAGGCGCTGAGCAACCAGAAGTTCCAGGAGCTGAGCGACGAGTGGGGCGCCGACCAGGTGGGGCTGCTCACGGGCGACACGAACGTCAATTCGGGCGCGCGCATCGTGGTGATGACGACCGAGGTGCTGCGCAACATGCTGTACGCCGACTCGCCGCTGCTCGACCACCTCGCCTACGTCGTCATGGATGAGGTGCACTACCTGGCCGACCGGTTCCGCGGCGCCGTGTGGGAGGAGGTCATCATCCACCTCCCCGAGGCGGTGCGGCTCGTGTCCCTGTCGGCGACCGTGTCCAACGCCGAGGAGTTCGGCGACTGGCTGCAGGCCGTCCGGGGCGACACCGACGTGATCGTCTCCGAGGATCGGCCGGTGCCGCTCGAGCAGCACGTGCTCGTGAAGGCGAAGCTCCTCGACCTCTTCGACTCCTCGGGTCAGGCCGCCACGAATCGCGTGAACCCCGAGCTCCAGCGCCTCGCGCGCAGCGGCGGCCGGTCGATCTCGACGCGCTCCGCTCGCGGACGGCGGGGTGGCGATCGCGGTCGGTACCACCAGCCGGCTGCGGGCAGCGGCCGAGCCGACCGCCCCGAGGTGATCGAGCTGCTGCACGGCAAGCACCTGCTTCCCGCCATCGTGTTCATCTTCTCCCGGGTCGGCTGCGACCAGGCGGTGCGCCAGGTGCTCCGCTCCGGCATCCGGCTCACCGATTCCGCCGAACGCGACGAGATCCGCTCGATCGTCGAGGAGCGGGCGCGGATGCTCCGCGACGAGGACCTCGCGGTGCTCGGCTACTGGGAATGGCTCGAGGGGCTCCAGCGCGGCGTCGCCGCCCACCACGCCGGCATGCTGCCGGCGTTCAAGGAGATCGTCGAGGAGCTGTTCCAGCTCAAGCTGCTCAAGGTGGTCTTCGCCACCGAGACCCTCGCACTCGGGGTGAACATGCCCGCGCGTTCGGTGGTGCTCGAGAAGCTGGAGAAGTTCAACGGCGAGGCCCGGGTGCCGATCACGCCGGGGGAGTACACGCAGCTCACCGGCCGGGCCGGGCGCCGCGGCATCGACGTCGAGGGGCACTCGGTGATCCAGTGGGTCGACGGACTCGACCCCGAGGCCGTCGCCTCGCTGGCGTCGCGTCGAAGCTACCCGCTGAACTCGAGCTTCAAGCCCACCTACAACATGGCCGTGAACCTCGTCGACCAGTTCGGGCGCGAGCGAACCCGCCAGATCCTCGAACTGTCGTTCGCACAGTTCCAGGCCGACCGCGCGGTGGTCGACCTGGCCCGCACCCTCCGCAAGCAGGAGGAGTCGATGGCCGGCTTCGAGGAGGCCATGCGCTGCCACCTCGGCGACTTCGGCGAGTACGCGGCCATCCGCCGACGCATCGGCGAGCTCGAGCGGCAGACGTCGAAGGGCAACCCGACGCACGCCCAGCGCGAGCGGATGCAGCGCGAGCTCGGCGACGCGCGCAAGGCCATGCGCGCGCATCCGTGCCACGGTTGCGCCGAACGGGAGCAGCATGCCCGGTGGGCCGAGCGCTGGTGGCGGCTCAAGCAGGAGCACGACCAGCTCTCCCGCCAGATCCGCACGCGCACGGGCCAGGTCGCCAAGCGATTCGACCGCGTCGCCGAGGTGCTCGAGCAACTCGGATACCTCGAGCGCGACCCGAACGGATCGCTGGTCTCGACGTCGGCGGGCCGCATCCTGAAGCGGATCTACGGCGAACGCGACCTGCTGGTCGCCGAATGCCTGCGTCAGGGGCTGTGGGACGGCCTCGACGTGCCMTCGCTCGCGGCGATGGCGGCGTCGCTCGTGTACGAACCGCGGCGGGATGACCGCGGCGAGCAGTTCCGCCTGCCGCGGGGCCGCTTCCGGGACGCGTTCGACCGCACCACCGATGTGTGGAGCGAGCTCGACGACCTCGAGCGCGACCACCGCCTGTCGGGCAGCGAGGTTCCCTCGCCCGCCTTGGCGACGGCGATGCACGCCTGGGCCAGCGGCGCCGACCTCGGGTTCGTGCTGGCCGACACCGACCTGGCCGCGGGCGACTTCGTCCGCCTGACGAAGCAGGTGGTCGACCTGCTCGACCAGGTGTCGATCGTGGCGGACGCCGAGCTCGGGGCGACCGCGCGCGCGGCGATCGATGCGGTGCGCCGGGGCGTCGTCGCCTACGGCTCGGTGGCGTGAGTCCCCGTCGTTCACGTCGCCTAGGCTGATCTGGTGCCCGAGACCGACGCCCGCCCGCTGCTGCCGCTGTGGGTCGCGGTGCTCGCCTCCATCGCCGGCGGACTCGTCTACGACCTGGGCTTCCCCGGGGCGAGCATCTGGCCGCTCGCGTTCGTCGGCATCGGGCTCGCGCTGGTCAGCCTGATCGGCCGGAACGCCTGGTCGGCGGCCCTCGTGGGGCTCGCGTTCGGACTCGCCTTCTACCTGCAGCAGGTGTCGTGGACGGCCCTGTACCTCGGTCCGGTCCCATGGCTGGCGCTGTCGATCCTCGAATCGCTCTTCGTGGCCGGTGGCGGCGTGCTCATCGTCCTGGCCTACCGCTGGGTGCCCAGGGCAAGCTCGTCGCGCTGGGCGCGTCTCGTGTGGCTGCCGCTGCTCGTCGCCGGGCTCTGGTGCGTGCGCGAGGCGGCCACCGGCACCATCCCGTACGGCGGCTTCCCGTGGGGCCGTGCGGCGCTCAGCCAGTCGCAGAGCCCGTTCGCCGACGTCGTCTCGTGGGTCGGTTCGACCGGTCTCGGATTCGTGATGGTGGCGATCGTCGCCGGCGTCATCGAGTGGGTGCGCCTGCGGGGATGGCAGGACGTCCGCACGGCCATCCCGGTCGCCGCGGTGCTGTTGGTGGCCATGGTGCTGCCTGCCTGGACGACCACCGGGGCGGGCGAACTGCGTGTCGCGAGCGTGCAGGGCAACGGCCCGGCCGGCTACTTCGACGAGCGCGCCCCCGGCGACGTCCTCCGGGCTCAGCTGGAAGCGACCGAGCCGATCCTCGACGAGCCCGGCATCGACGTGCTGCTCTGGCCCGAGGGCGGCTCCGACATCGACCCGCTCCGCAGTGCCGAGACCGCCGCGGTCTTCGACGACCTCAGCGAGCAGCTCGACGCCCCGCTCGTGCTCAACACCGTCACGACGCGCGACGATGAGTACTTCAACACGTCGCTGCTCTGGCGAGCCGWCGAGGGTGCCGTCGACAGCTACGACAAGCGGCATCCCGTGCCGTTCGGCGAGTACATCCCCGATCGCGCCTTCTGGGAGCCCTTCGCCCCCGACCTCATCGGGCTCATCCAGCGCGGCTACACCCCGGGCACCAACCCGCCGGTCTTCGACCTCGGCGACGCGGTCACCGGCCTGGCCATCTGCTTCGACGTGATCTACGACGACGTCATCTGGGAGGGCGCGCGAGATGGCGCCGAGCTCTACATGTTCCAGACGAACAATGCCGACTTCCGTGGCACCGACGAGAACGAGCAGCAGCTCGCGATCGCGCGGCTGCGGGCGATCGAGACGGGTCGCTCCGTCGTCAACATCTCCACGGTCGGCACCAGCCAGGTCATCGACCCGAGCGGGCGCACGATCGACGCCCTCCCCGCCTACGAGCCGGGTGCGATGGTGACGGATGTCGCGCTGCGAACGGGCCTGACGCCGTCGGTGATGCTCGGAGCCGCCGTTCCGGCGGTCATCGTCTTCGGGTCCCTGGCCGGACTGGTCGCGGCGGGGATCATGGCGCGACGCCGATCACCTGGCGACCGTCGGTCGTCCGAGAACAGCGACGCGACCCGAACGGACGATGCTCGGGTCGCAGACGCTCGCTG
>NZ_JBFUCL010000059.1:0-14101 GCF_056405255.1 Agromyces sp. P1_H4
AGGCCGACAGCATGGGCACCGTGAGCACGGTCAGCGCCACCACGGCACCCACGATGCCGAGCGCCAGCACGGATGCCGCACCTCGCTCCGCCTCGCGCACGCTCACCGCCCCCCGGCCAGGGCGCACGACTCCGCGCGAAGCGTGACGGCGGAGAGCAGGCCCGCTGCCGGCGCGGACAGCGTGACGCAGACGAACGGGTCCTCGTGCCAGCTCGTCATCCCCGAGCCACCGCCCGACACCCGATGGGCGATCGACGCGGCGGACGACTCGGATTCACCACGCCCGAGGGCACGCGCGGCGTCGGCCGCAGCATCCGTCAGCCGCACCTGCTGCGCCACGAGGACGACCGCCGCCAGGCAGGTGGCGAGCACCACGGCGATCGCCGGCAGCGCGACGGCGAACTCCGCCGTCACGCTGCCGCGCTCGCCTTCATCCGACGGTGAGGGCATTCCGCACGAGGTCGGTGAGGATTCCGCGCACCTCATCACCTCGGAGGATGATGACGAGCAGTCCGGCGAACCCGACAGCGGCCATCGTCRCGACGGCGTACTCGGCGGTGGCGGCCCCGCGCTCGCCGGCGAGGCGGCGGAGCCCCGGACGGAACGGTCGCGGCCTCGCCACCGCCTCAGTGGGGTGGCGCCTCGGGGTGCGGGTGCCGTCGCCACCATGGTCGGCGACGTGGTCATGGTCGTGGTCGTGCATGCGGTATTCCTTTCATGGTGCCGGATGTCCCGGCGGGTGGACGGCACGAGTTCGATGGCATCATGCGGCGGCGCCGAGCGTGCCCGAGACGACCGAGATGAGCAGCGGCATGACGCCGAGGAGGACGAACGCGGGGAGGACGCACGCGCCGAGCGGCAGCATCAGCCGCACGCCGAGGGCGGCCGCCCGGGCAGCCCCGTCGGCGCGGGCCACCCGGCGGAGTCGCCCGGCCTCGGCGCGAAGGAGGTCGGCCACCGGCGCGCCGGCGCGGGCGGCCAGCGCGATCACGTCGTCGACCGACGACCCTCGGTCGCTCGGGATGCCGACCTCGCCGAGTGAGGTACCGACGAGGCTGCGCRCTCGTTCGACCGAGGCGCCGCCCGACATCGCGATGGCCAGAAGCTCGAGCTCCAGCCCCGACGCGTGACGATCTGGCGTCGCACGACGGGCGAGCGCGGCGCTCCACCGGTGCCCCGCCCAGAGCAGCGCCGTGCCGATGCCGACACAGGCCACCCCGAGGGGGTTGCCGAACAGCACGGAGACGGTGTCGAACCCGAGCGAGGCGCCGAACAGGGCGGCGAGCACCGGCAGCGTCACGACGAGGCGCGCGCTCGCGAGTGGACCGGCGAGCGCAGACCGAACGTCGCGGCGCGATTGAGCCTCGTCTCGGAGCGCCGCGGCGAGGTCGCGAAGGCTGGAGGCGAGCGGCGCACCGGAGTCGCTCGCCACCTGCCACGCCGCCGCGAGCACGGCCCACTGGGGAGACGCATCGCGTCGTTCGTTCAGCGCCGCGACGATGGCCGGCGACACCGGCTCGCCCGAGGCCGCCGCCGTGGCCGCTGCCGAGCGCACCGCGTCATCGTCGGACTCCGCCCCGAGCCGTTCATGCCGCGAGCCGCTCACACCCACGTTGGCCCACGCACCGCCCGCCGGAACGCCCGCCGACAGCAGCACGGCGAGCCGCTCGGCGACCACGGCGATCGCGTCGACAGCGGCTGCGGGGTCGACTCGTCGGCGCCGGAAGCCGGACAAGCGGGGACGCGTCTCGCCAGAGGCGAACCTGCGGCCCGGAGACGAACGCCCGATCACAGCGCGACCACCTCCAGCCGACCGTCGCGGAGCTCGAAGCGGCCGATCTCGGCGAGCCGTCGTCGACCTCCGGCACGATCGAGGTGCAGCACGAGGTCGAAGGCGCTGACCGTCTGCCTCGCGACGGCGTCGGGCGCGAGCCCAGCCGTGGAGCCGAGCGCCTCGAGGCGTGCCGGCACGTCCGCCAGGGAGTTGGCGTGCAGGGTGCCCGCACCGCCGTCGTGTCCGGTGTTGAGGGCGGCGAGGAGTTCGCGGAGTTCTGCGCCGCGACACTCCCCCACCACCAGCCGATCGGGACGCATGCGAAGGGCCTCACGCAGGAGGACGTCGAGACCGAGTCGTCCGGCCCCCTCGAGGTTGGCCTGTCGGGCCTCGAGCGCGACGACATGCGGGTGGCTGATGTTGAGCTCGGCGACGTCTTCGATGAGGACGATGCGCTCGCGCGGCGACGCCTCGCCGAGGAGGGCCGCGAGCAGCGTGGTCTTTCCCGTGCCGCCGGCCCCGGTCACGAGGAGATTGCGTCGTGCGACGATCGCATCGCGCAGCACGCGCTCCTGCGCGGCATCCATCATGCCCGCGCGCGCCAGCGCGGCCAGCTGGAAGCCCGAAGCGCGCGGCACGCGCACCGAGATGACCGTGCCGTCGGAGGAAACGGGCGGCAGCACCGCGTGCACCCGGATGCCCCGGCCGAGTCGCACGTCGACGGCGGGCGTGGCCTCGTCGATGTGCCGCCCTCCTCGCGCGATGAGCCGCACGGCCAGTGCGCGGACCTGTGCCTCGTCGGCGGACCACGCCGGCTCGTGCTCGGGACCCGCACCCCGGTCGATCCAGAGCCCGCGTTCGCCGTTCACGAAGAGGTCGGTCACGGGGCCGGATGCCGCGAAGGGCGCCAACGGTCCGAGGTCGTCGAGGTCGCCGCTCGCGGCCGGCTCGAAGGACGACTCCCCCTCCGACGACCCGAGGTCTGCGGCCGGCAGGATGCCCGATGCCTTCGTGGCGACCTCAGCCGCGGCGTGCGCGCGAGGCGACGCCGCGGTCGATGCCGCACGGGTCAGCTGGAGCGCGCCGGCTGGCTGCGCCTGAGGTCGTTCCCATGAGGGGGTGGCGACGAAGGGGATGGACATGCGCCGAGCGTACGAAGCCGCGTGCGGCACACGGCATCCGCTCGGGCCATGGTGGGGATCGAGCCTCCTCCACACCCTTGTGGAGGAGAACTCGAGCCGTTCGCGCTAGTCGAGCAGCGCCGTTAACGAAAGGGGGCGGCACCCATTGGGGGGAACAGGTGCCGCCTCGGCAGCGCAAGGATTGGGGGGAATCGCGAGCGCTGCAGGCCACGAAACGAGTGTTCGGGCGGTATTCAGTGTAGGGCTTCCGAAACGATGCGCAAGCATTTTTTGTCCTCATTTGTGCGGACGTACAGTTTTCTCTGCGCAAAGGCACAGTAACCGCTCTCACGGCTGCTCGGAAGAGCATGCGACCCGGTGTGACCGACCTGTTACAGCCCCGTCCGAGCCGGGCGGTATGGTGCTGGTGGGGCAGGCGACCCAACCGATGCACGCAATCGCGAAGGAGCGACCGGAGAACCATGACCGTTCAGATCGACCACGCACTCGAGGAGATCAGGCGCTTCCGCCCGAGCCCTGAATTCGCCGCCCAAGCCATCGCCGATGCCCGTCTCTACCAGGAGGCCGACGACGATCGGCTCGCGTTCTGGGCGCATCAGGCCCGCGAACTCCTCCAATGGGAGAAGCCCTTCACCCGCACGCTCGACTGGTCGAACCCGCCGTTCGCGAAGTGGTTCGACGACGGCGAGCTGAACGTCGCCGTCAACTGCCTCGACCGGCACGTCGACGCCGGCAACGGCGACCGGGTGGCCCTCCACTGGGAGGGTGAGCCCGGCGACAGCCGGGACGTCACCTACGCGCAGCTCACCGACGAGGTGAAGCGAGCAGCCAACGTCCTCACCGACCTCGGCGTCGGCGAGGGCGACCGCGTCGCCATCTACCTGCCGATGATCCCCGAAGCCGTCGTCGCGATGCTCGCGGTGGCGCGCATCGGAGCGGTGCACTCGGTGGTGTTCGGCGGATTCAGCGCCGACAGCCTCGCCTCGCGCATCGACGACGCCGAGGCATCCCTCGTCATCACCGCCGACGGCGGCTACCGCAAGGGCAAGGTGTTCCCGCTCAAGCCCGTCGTCGACGAGGCACTGGCGAAGGCCGAAGGCGGCACGGTGCGCAACGTCCTCGTCGTCCGCCGCGGGGAGAACGACGTCGAATGGGATGCGTCGCGCGACCACTGGTGGCACGAGACGGTGACCGAGGCCTCGAGCGAGCACGCGGCGCGCGCGTTCGGTGCGGAGCATCCGCTCTTCATCCTCTACACCTCGGGCACCACGGGGAAGCCGAAGGGCATCCTGCACACCTCGGGCGGCTACCTCACGCAGACGGCGTTCACCCACAGGAACGTCTTCGACCTGCACCCCGAAACCGACGTGTACTGGTGCACGGCCGACGTCGGCTGGATCACCGGGCACTCCTATGTCGTCTACGGTCCGCTCGCGAACGGCGCCACCCAGGTGCTGTACGAGGGCACGCCCGACACCCCCCATCCCGGCCGCTGGTGGGAGATCGTCGAGAAGTACAAGGTCTCCATCCTCTACACGGCGCCCACGGCCATCCGCTCGTTCATGAAGCTGGGGCGGCAGATCCCCCACGAGTTCAACCTGCGCTCGCTGCGCCTGCTCGGATCGGTCGGCGAGCCGATCAACCCCGAGGCGTGGATCTGGTACCGGCACGTGATCGGCGGCGGCTCCATTCCCGTCGTCGACACCTGGTGGCAGACCGAGACCGGCGCGATCATGATCTCGGCCCTGCCCGGCATCACCGACCTCAAGCCGGGCAGCGCGCAGGTGGCGATCCCCGGCATCTCCATCGACATCCTGAGCGACGACGGCACACCGGTCGAGGGCGAAGGCGGTGGACTCCTCGTCGTCACCGAGCCGTGGCCGTCGATGCTGCGCGGCATCTGGGGCGATCCCGAGCGGTTCAAGGAGACCTACTGGGAGAAGTTCGGCGACAAGTACTTCGCCGGCGACGGCGCCCGCCGCGACGAGGACGGCGACATCTGGCTGCTCGGCCGGGTGGACGACGTCATGAACGTGTCGGGCCACCGCCTGTCGACGGCCGAGATCGAGTCGTCGCTCGTGGCACACCCGTGGACGGCCGAGGCCGCCGTCGTCGGTGCGTCCGATGAGACGACCGGACAGGCCGTCGTGGCCTTCGTCATCCTCAAGGCCAGCCAGGTCGAGCACGTCACCGACGTCAGCGAGGCCGCCGAAGAGCTGCGCCGTCACGTCGCCACGCAGATCGGCGCGATCGCCCGCCCCCGACAGGTCTTCATCGTCAACGAACTGCCGAAGACGCGGTCGGGCAAGATCATGCGGCGCCTGCTGCGCGATCTCGCCGAGGGCCGTCAGGTGGGCGACACCACCACCCTCGCCGACACGTCGGTCATGACGGCGATCACCGAGCAGGTCAAGTAGCAGAACGACGGATGCCGCGGCGGGATCGCTCCCGACGCGGCATCCGTCGTCTTCGTCACCGTGCGGGCGTCGCGCCCGGCGTGTGCTGCGCTGCGCCGGTTGCTACGCGAACTCCACGACCAGCTCGATCTCGACCGGCGCGTCGAGTGGCAGTACCGCGACGCCGACCGCGGAACGCGCGTGGCGGCCGGCCTCGCCGAACACCTCGCCGAGCAGCTCGGAGGCACCGTTGACGACCGCGGGCTGGCCCGTGAACGACGGGTCGGAGGCGACGAAGCCGACGAGCTTCACGATGCGGATGACGCGGTCGAGCGACCCGATCTCGGCGCGTACGGCGGCGAGCGCGTTGAGGATGCACGTGCGGGCATATCCCTTGGCGTCGTCGGCGGGAACGAGACCGTGTCCGTCCCCCACCTTGCCGGTGGCAGGGAGGCTGCCCGCGACGAAGGGCAGCTGGCCAGAGGTGTAGACGTACGAGCCGCTGACCACCGCGGGCACGTACGCCGCGACGGGCGGAGCGACCTCGGGGAGCTCGATGCCGAGCTCGGCGAGACGCGCCTCGACGGCGGCCATCAGGCCTCGCCCTCGAACTGCTTGGCGGCCTGGGCGGCCGCAGCCGCGCCGGCGGACGCGGCGGACGACGACTCGCCGCCGACCGGGCGCTTGAGGTACGCGACGAGCCCGCCCTCGGGACCCTGCACGACCTGCACGAGCTCCCAGCCCTCGGAGCCCCAGTTGTTCAGGATCGCCGCGGTGTTGTGGATGAGCAGCGGGGTGGTGATGTACTCCCAGGCCGGCATGCGGGTTCCTCGTCTCTCGTCTGCGACTGCGATGTGGTCGATCGCGCCCCGGTCGCGTCGACGGTCGGGCGACCGATTTCACGGAGAGCGGCGTGTCGGCGCACGACAGCGCAGCGCCGCACGCATAGCGGGTTTTGCCAGCCTTCTCCGTTAAGCTCCACTATATGTCTGCCCAAAAACGTACGATGAGCGACGTCGGCGCCGGAGTCCTCGGATTCCTCGGCCTGAGCGCTCTCGCCGGCATCCTCGTGACGGCAGCCGTGACTCCCGCGCTCGCGGTGACCGGCATGGCCGCGAACAACGGCATCTCCATGTTCGAGAACCTGCCCGGGTACCTCGAGATCGACGACCTGTCCGAGAAGACCGACATCTATGCCGTCCAGGCCGATGGATCTCCGCTGCACCTCGCATCGTTCTTCGACGAGAACCGCGAAGAGGTGGCATGGGACCAGATCAGCCAGTTCGTGAAGGACGCAGCAGTCGCAGGTGAGGACCCGCGCTTCTACGAGCACGGCGGCATCGACATCCAGGGCACCCTGCGCGCAGCACTCAACGAGTACGTCATCGGCGGCGAGACCCAGGGTGGCTCGTCGATCACCCAGCAGTACGTGAAGAACGTGCTCATCAACAACGGCGTTCGTGAAGCGAAGACCGAGGAGGAGAAGGACTCTGCCTACGAGGCCGCCACGGAGACCTCCCCGGAGCGCAAGCTCAAGGAGATGCGGTATGCCATCTCCCTCGAGAAGAAGTTCTCGAAGGACGACATCCTCAAGGGCTACCTGAACATCGCGGCCTTCGGCGGGCGCGTCTATGGCATCGAGTCGGCGGCGCAGTATTACTTCGGCGGCAAGCACGCAGCCGACCTCACGCTTCCCGAAGCGGCGAGCCTGATCGCGATCGTCAACAACCCCGAGAAGTTCCGCCTCGACTACCCCGAGAGCGAGACCAACGGCGCCGCTACTGTGGTGGACGGCCAGCCAGTGCCGTACGCCGACAACAAGGAGCGGCGCGACTACATCCTGGGGCAGATGCTCAAGGAGAAGAAGATCACGCAGGCCGACCACGAGGCAGCCGTCGCTACCCCGGTCGCACCCGCGATCCAGGAACCGAGCACTGGTTGCGCCACGGCCGGCGGCAGCGCGTACTTCTGCGACTACGTGAAGAACGTCATTCTGAACAACTTCGATGATCCGGCAACAGAGGACAACGAAGGCGCGACGATGCTGCAGCAGGGTGGCCTGCAGATCTATACCAGTTTGGACATCGACCTGCAGCGAGCTGCCGAATCTACGATGAGCGCGAACGTACCGTCGGTCGATCCGAGGTTCGACGTCGGCTCCGTGGCAGTGACGGTTCAGCCAGGAACAGGCCGGATTCTCGCAATGGCTCAGAACAAGCGATTCACAGAAGACCCCGACATCGCCGCGGCAAGCCCCGAGTACACATCCATCAACTACAGCACGGATCAGAATTATGGCGGCTCCGCCGGTTTCCAGCCCGGGTCGACGTACAAGGTATTCACACTTGCCGAGTGGCTCAACGAAGGCCATTCATTGCGGGAGTCGTTCAACGGCAGCCGTCGGGCCTTCACGACCTTCACCAACAACTGTGAGGGGGGCACGTTCAACGTCAGCCCGCCATGGAATCCGAAGAATGACGACGGCCGGGTCGCGAGCAATGCGGTCGACGCGACGAAGTGGTCGGTGAACTCCAGCTTCGTCGCAATGGCGCAGCAACTCGACCTCTGCAAGCTGAAGCAAACCGCCCAGGCGTTCGGTGTCCACCGCGCCGATGGCGACGAGCTTGGCATGAATCCATCTGATGTCCTCGGCACGCAGGAAGTCGCGCCCGTCACCATGGCTGCCGCTTTCGCTGGTATTGCCAACAGTGGTCTGACGTGCACCCCTATTGCGATCGATCGCATCGTGAGGGCAGACGGCAGCGAGGTGGCGCCTCCCGCCAGCACCTGTTCGCAATCGGTGACGCCTGAGGTCGCCCATGCGATGGAGTATGCAATGCAGCAGACGTTCTCCGGCGATGGAACAGCGACGGCTTCGAATACAGGAAGTGGCATAGCCCACATCGGCAAGACCGGTACGACGGACAACGCGTTCGATACGTGGATGGTCGGCTCGAGCACCAAAGCTGCAACTGCGGTGTGGGTGGGCAATGTGACCGGCGGCAACAATCGTACGAATCTCCGAAATGTCAGCTTCGAAAGTGGCGCCGCAGCAACTGCGCGCCATCGTATGTGGAAGAAGATCATGCAGCTCGCGGACGAGAAGTACGGAGGCGACGACTTCACCGAGCCCGATGCGAGTGCCTTCAAGCAGGTCCTCGTCGACGTGCCGCAGGTCGCCGGCCTCTCGCTCGACGCCGCGAAGCAGGCGATCGAAGCCGCCGGGTTCGTCTTCGAGGACGGCGGGCAGCAGGACTCGAGCCTTCCGGCCGGCCAGGTCTCGGGAACCGACCCGGCAGGACAGGCGGGCAAGGGATCGACGATCCGCGTCTTCACGAGCAACGGCCAGGGCGCGACCGTGCCCGACCTCACTGGCATGAACGCCCTGCAAGCGAAGGCGGCGCTCGACGCGGCCGGCCTGCGCATGAAGGGCGGCGGCGGGAACCCGACCGGCACCGTCACGAGTCAGAGTCCGGCGCCCAACAGCCCGGTGAAGCGCGGTGACGAGGTCACCGTGACCTTCAGCGATGGCGGGACCGGTGGCAACGGCGGCGGAACCCCGGGCCAGGGTTGACCGGCGCCGCGCCTCGGCTCGCTGCGCGGATCGCACTCGCGATCGGCGCAGCGGGCGCTGCCGCGCTCGCCTGGGGTTCCCTGGTCGAGCGGACGAGGTGGACGCTGCGGCAGGTCGAGGTGCCGGTGCTGCCGGCCGGTGCGGAGCCCATCACGGTCCTGCATCTCTCCGACCTGCACATGGCGCCGTGGCAGCGTGACAAGCAGGCCTGGGTGGCGTCGCTCGCCCAGTTGCAGCCCGATCTCATCGTGGACACGGGCGACAACCTCGGGCATGAGCGTGGGCTCGAGGGCATCCGCCGCGCCTTCGACGCCTTCGCCGGCATCCCCGGCGTCTTCGTCAACGGCTCGAACGACTTCTTCGGCCCGAAGTTGAAGAACCCGTTCATGTACTTCGGTGGCCCATCCGGACCCGCCCTCCGATCGAAGCGGCTCGACACCGACGCGCTCCACGCCTACTTCGCCGAGCTCGGGTGGCAGGACCTCGACAACACCGCCGCGAGCCTCGACCTGCGCGGGACGCACTTCGAGTTCTTCGGGGTGGACGACCCCCACCGCGGCTGGGACCGCCTCGACCTCATCACCGCGGCGATCGACGAGCTTCGTGCCGAGGACCCGCTCGGCGACGAGACCTGGCCCGACGCGGCATCCGCCCGTGCACGCCGCTCGACCGTGACCGTCGGCGTGACCCACGCGCCCTACCAGCGGGTCCTGAACTCATTCGTGAACCACGGTGCACAGCTGATCCTCGCCGGCCACACGCACGGCGGGCAGGTCTGCATGCCCGGCTTCGGGGCGCTCGTCACGAACTGCGACATCCCGAGGCACCAGGCGAAGGGCCTCAGCACCTGGCGCCACGGCCTGCGCTCCGCGTTCCTGAACGTCTCGGCGGGCCTCGGCACGTCGATCTACGCACCGGTCCGGTTCGCCTGCCCGCCCGAGGCGACGGTGCTGCGGCTGGTTCCCGTGGCCTGAATCGGCCGACGGATGCCGCGACCGAGCGTGGTCGGTCGTCCCGGTTTTATCCGCTATCCTTGTGGAGGCCCGCGAGGGCCGACCGGGGTGTGGCGCAGCTTGGTAGCGCGCGTCGTTCGGGACGACGAGGTCGCAGGTTCAAATCCTGTCACCCCGACCAACTCTCATCGCAGATCCCGACGAAATCCCCCCTCCATCGGAGGGGGGATTTCGCGTTCCTCCCCCACACGGACACCCCCGTGCCGTTGCGTTTCGAGCCGGTTACATGTGGGTGTCGATCTGCGCAACTCCCCGCCTCCAGCGCGACCCGCCGTTATATCGTGACGGCAGAGGATCAGCGTGGTTCCCGTCCGGAAACCTCGAACCTGGAGCCGCCGCGCATGACCTCTCCTGATCTCACCCGCACCCTCGACGGACCCGGCCTCGCCGCACCCTCGTCCACCGACGGGCCCGATCTGGTCGTGCTGCACAGCCTCCGAGCGCCTGACGGGACGACGAAGTACGTCGACCACATGGTCGATGGCGCGAGCGACCACGTGTCGATCAAGTTCTTCTCGTGGCGCACCGCGCTCACCGGCTCCTACGACGTGTTCCACGTGCACTGGCCGGAGCTGCTCATCAGGGACCGGAAGCCCGCCCGCCGCCTGCTCAAGCGCCGGATGCTCGATGCGCTGATCCTCCGCGCGAGGCTGACGGGAACGCCAATCGTCTGGACGGCGCACAACGTCGATCCGCACGAGCAGGGTACTCCTGCCGAATCGCGGTCGCTCCGTCGACTGCGTCATGCGATCACGCTCGCCATCCGCCTGAATCCGACGACGGAGCTGCCCTCTGGGATGGATGCCGTCACCATCTTGCACGGGCACTACAAGGACCAGTTCGCGAAGTACCCGCATCGCGACGCGGTGCCGGGCCGGGTGCTGTACTTCGGCATCATCCGGCCGTACAAGGGGGTCGACGTGCTCATGGACGCGTTCCGCGAGATCGACGACCCGACGCTCCAGCTGCGGATCGTCGGCGACCCCCACGCGGGCCAGGCCGAGATCGTCGAGGCGGCGATGGCCGGCGACGAGCGGATCACGGCCCTCCTCCGCTTCGTCAGCGACGAGGAGCTCGTCGAGGAGATCACCTCGTCGTCGCTGGTCGTGCTGCCCTACCGGGAGAAGATGCACAACTCGGGCGTCGTCCTCGTGGCCCTCTCGCTCGGCCGCCCGGTGCTGGTCCCGGCCTCGCCGACGAACCAGGCGCTTCGCGACGAGGTCGGCGAGGAGTGGATCATCCAGTACGAGGGAGCGCTCACGCCCGAGATCCTCACGAGTGCGTTGCAGGACGTGGCGTCGCGCTCGCACGAGTCCGAACCGGCCCTGAGCGATCGCGACTGGAAGCACGTCGGCGAGCTCCACCACCGTGCCTACGTGCAGGCGCGCGAGTCGCGCCGCACGCGGGTTCGCTGAGACGGGTCGGCATGTCGCCGAGCCTGGGCGCATCCGCCTCCCGCGGCGCCGCCGTGACGCTCAGCGGGCAACTGGTCCGCGTGCTGATCCAGCTGTGCGGGATCGTCATCCTCGCGCGCCTGCTGACGCCGGCCGACTACGGTCTCGTCGCCATGGTCACGGCCATCGTGGGGGTCGCGGAGATCTTCCGCGACTTCGGGCTGTCCGCGGCGGCCGTGCAGGCGAAGACGCTCTCCCTGCACCAGCGCGACAACCTGTTCTGGACGAACACCGCGATCGGCCTCGTGCTGTCGCTGACCGTCCTCGCGACGTCGGGACTCATCGCGGGCCTCTACGACGATCCGCGACTGCAGAGCATCACCGCAGTGCTCTCGGTGACGTTCCTCCTCAACGGCATCTCGACGCAGTACCGGGCCGACCTCAATCGCAACCTCTCGTTCTTCCGGCTTTCGCTCGCCGAGATCGGCGGGCAGGCGGCCGGCGTCGCCAGCGGCATCGTGCTGGCGGTGCTGGGCTTCGGGTACTGGGCGCTCGTCGCGCAGCAGGTCGTGCAGGCGGGGCTCACCGTCGTGCTGCTCGTGGCCTTCGCGCGCTGGATCCCGGGCTGGATCCATCGCGGTGAGTCGATCCGCTCCTTCATCGGCTTCGGGGCGAGCCTCTTCGGCTCCCAGCTGCTCGGGTACGCCGCCCGGAACGCCGACAGCGTCGTCATCGGCGCCCGGTTCGGGCCCGTCGACCTCGGCCTGTACAACCGCGCGTTCCAGCTGATGATGCTGCCGCTGCTGCAGATCAACGCTCCGTCCACGCGCGTCGCGCTCCCGGTGCTGTCCCGCCTCCAGGACCAGCGGGAGCGGTTCGCGGCGTTCATCAGCTTCGGCCAGGTGGCGATGCTCACGATCATCGGGGTGGCGTTCGCGTACCTCGGCGCGCAGGCCGGTTCGGTCATCGCCGTGGCCCTGGGCGATCAGTGGGTGGATGCGACGCCGATCTTCCAGATCCTGCTCGTCGCCGGGTTCTTCCAGGCCGCGAACTACGCGGCGTACTGGGTGTTCCTCGCCAAGGGCCTCGCTCGCTCCAACTTCCTCTACGCGCTCGCGACCCGTCCCGCGATGGTGGTGCTCATCGTCATCGGGTCGGCTTGGGGCGTCTACGGGGTCGCGATCGCCTACACCGTGTCGCTGGCGCTGTCGTGGCCGGTCGCGTTGATCTGGATCTCCAGGGTGTCGGATGCCCCGGCCGGCCAGTTGTTCCGCAACGGGCTGCGATCGCTCGTCGTCTTCGGCATCGCCGCGGGCGTGTCGTTCGCGTCGACCGTCGCTTTGCCCGAGGACGCCTACGTCATCCGCCTGGCGGTCGGACTGGCGGCACTGGTCATCTCGATCTCCCTGCTCGCGCTCGTCTGGCCTACCTTCCGCCGAGATCTCATCGCACTCGCCGGCGCCCGCCGGTACTTCGCGCGTTCGCGAGGCGCGGGTCCGGATGCCGCCACACAAGGAGGAGAATCATGATCAGTCGCGTTGTCCGCAAGATCCGACGCACGTTCGACGAGGCCGTCTTCGCCACCGGCATCGGCGCACGAGCCGACCGGCGGAACGTCGCGCGGTGGGTGGGAACGCGTGGCGGTGACCCGGCCGGCCCACATGTCGTGATCACTGCGCCCGGCGGTGGCAACATCGGGGACCAAGCGCTGTTCGAGGCCTTCGTCGAGAACATCGAGGGCCGGATCGTCGCGGTGACGAGTTCGAACGAAAGCGTCGATGTTCCCGCGGCCGCTGCAGACCGCGTCGAGGTGCTCGTCCTCCCGGAGCTCGTGTACGGCCACGGACGTGCCCGCGGGCACGAGCTCGAGCGGTTCGCGCGCATGGTCGGGAGGGCGGCAAGTCTCTCCGTGATCGGTGCGGACATCATGGACGGCCGCTACAAGCTGCGCGCCTCGGTGAACCGGTCGAACCTCGCCGCCGCAGTGGCGGCACTCGGCATCGACACGCGGATCATCGGATTCAGCTGGAACGGGGAGGCTCGTTTCGCTGCACGACGCGCGCTCGTGTCGGCGAGCACGAACGGCGTCGTCCCGATGCTGCGGGATCCGGTCTCCGCGCGCCGCGCCGCAGCCGACGGCGTCCGGAACATCCGCGAGACGGCCGACATCGTGTTCGCCGCAGACACCGTCGACACGTCATCGACCTCGTTCGTGGCCGGCGTCACGAAGCCGATCGCGCTCGTGAACGTCAGCGGCCTGATCTCCCGCACCTTCAGCCAGGATGAGGAGTTCGAGCTGATCATCGGGCACCTCCGCGCGACCGGGCACCACGTGATCCTCCTCCCCCACGTGTCCAGGCCGAAAGGCGACGACCTCGTCGCCTGCCAGTCGGTGTACGAGCGGGTCGACGCCGAGGACGTGACGTTCGTCCGCGAGCTTCTCACTCCGGCGCAGATCCGGGGACTCACGTCCGTCGCCTCCATCACGATCACGGGCCGCATGCACCTGGCGATCATGACGCTGTGGAGCGGGAAGCCGGCCATCACGCTCGCGACGCAGGGCAAGGTCGAGGGCCTGATGGCGCTCGTCGGCGCGCCCGAGCTGTGCGTCGTTCCGCGCGCGGGATTCGGAGGCGAGGTGGTGGCCGCCATCCAGGCGACCATCGGTGCGGACTCCTCGGCGAGGCGTTCGATCGCCGAAGCGCTCCCCGCGGTGAAGGAGCTCGCGCGGCGGAACCTCGACGGTCTTCGAAGCGTCGCGGTCGTCGAGGAGGTGAGCTGACGTGGCAGGCACGGCGCGAGGTGCGC
>NZ_JBFUCL010000060.1:0-14080 GCF_056405255.1 Agromyces sp. P1_H4
CCCTCGGAGTGCGCCTCGCTGGCATGCTCCTCGCCGGGCACGAGGGTCCAGTCCCAGAGTTCCAGCACGTCGGGTGGTTCGGTGCCGGCGACGAGGACCCCGCGCCCGCCGGCGTCGCCGCGCCACAGGACAGCTCCGCCGCCGGCGCGAGTGACCTTCGTCCGGGCATGGTGCGGCGGCTCGACGAGCGCGGGGAGCCCGACGCCGAGGGCATCGCTCAAGCGCAGGAGCGTGCCGATGCTCGGGTTCACGGTGCCCTGTTCGACGTTGACGACCATGCGGCGGCTGACCCCCGCAACCTCGGCGAGCCGGTCGAGTGTCCAGTTCCGAGCGTTGCGTTCATGCCGCACCCGGGACCCGATCACTCCCGCGAGCGCGTCAGCATCCAATCCCATCAGTGCAGCATACTGCACTGATCGTGCAGTCATCTACGCACGAAGCTCACTAACCCGGTCGACACCATCCGCATCGTCACACGACCACGTGAGCCGTGTCGAGGTGACGGCGGGCGGCGCTGATCGCGAGACGGGCGTGCTCCTTCGCGCCCACCTGCGCCACGAGCATCGCGCGCGGTATCTCCAGCGCGAACGGAATGCCTGCAGGCAGGGCCGCCAGGATGCCGAGCATGTCGATCTCGCCTTCACCCGGGAAGAGACGCTCGAAGCGTGCCGTGTGGATCAGCCCTGCGGTGGTCGTGGGAATCTCCCCGGGCGCGTCGCACACGTGGGCGTAGTGGAACCACTCGGGTGGAAGCATCCGCAGGTCGTCCACGCTGGATCTCGACCGGGCGAAGTGCAGGAGGTCGACGAGCATTCCGGCGTTGGGTTGGTCGGCCGCCCGGAGGACTCGCGTGGCCTCGGTCAGGTTCGGGGTCTCCGTCCACGACGGGAACTCGAGGTCGATGGTCAGCCCGAGCGGCAACGCCAACTGGCACAGCTCGGCGAACCGATCGGTCTTGCGTGAGAAGTCCGCATCCGGCAGCTGCGTGATGACGTGACGGGCTCCGAGCTCGGCGCCGGCCTCCAGGAAGCGCAGGTAGTCGCGCGGACTGTCTCCCGACGTGAAGCGCGCGAGCTCGATGTCGAGCACTTCGATGCCGGTCGCCGCGAGATGCGTCTTCGTGGCCCGCATCAACGCCGGGTCGTATGCCAGCGGGTAGTGGGGTTCCTGCGCCGTGACCTTGGTCATCCGCACGCCCACATAGCGGTAGCCGGCGGCGGCAGCGGCATCCACCAGTTCAGGAGGCGACAGGCTCAGCGCGGTCAGGTGAGCGAGCGAGTAGTCATGCCGGTCTTCGGATGCCGCCTCGGTCGGTGCTGTCGCCAGCATGCGCAACCGCTGCCGACGATGCGCGGCCATGCGCAACGGAACACTGTGGGGATCACCGAAGCCCGCATAGCCGTTGACGCGCTGGACCACCTCGAAGAAGACGCGCGAGCCCAGCATCTCGGTGAAGAAGTGCAGGAACTCCCCACGCTCGTCGCGGTCGTAGAGGATCGAGTGCTCGCGAAGGCGGTCGACGAACTCGGTCGGCAGGGACAGGCGGGTGTCGAGGTCGTCATAGTAGTTGCCCGGCATCTCGAGGATCGGTGCTCCGCGCTCGCGCATGATCCTCGCGCACTCGATCGCGTCCTCCGTGGCGAAGGCGACGAGTTGCGGACTCGAGACACCGGGCGCCCAATCGCCGCGCCGTAGCGGGGTCGTACTCAGCATGATGCGCACGCGTCCACTCGGATCTCGTGCCGACCAACTGCGGATGAGACCGAAGGGAGCAGTGATCTCCGAAGACGCGCCCGGCTCGAGGCCGAGGACGGCGTGGAAGAACAGGGCGGACTGATCGAAGTCGTCGACCGACTCGGTGATGGACACATGATCGATTCCCCCGAGCATGGGGGAGGGGTCATCCGCTGCACTGGTCCGACTGAAGTCGTCGAGCCACGCACGCTCGCCATCGGAGTTGCAGAAGAACAGCGCCGTGCCGTCGGGGGTGGCCACGGAGTCCAAGTCGGTCTCGTCGGGGGCGCGACGTCGCGCGAGCTTCGGTGCCAGCAGCCGCTCCGCCCGTCGGACCGAGGCGGTCGGGTCCGTGCTCTCGACGGCGAGCGCGCTGATCGATGCGGTGGCCGGCGCGACGGAGCGGTCGGGGGCGAGATTCAGGAGGACCCAAGCACGACCCTGCTCCCACAGTTCCACCGGCTTGGAGCGATGCTGCCCGGCGTGCGCGAACCCGAGCGCGGCGAGGGCGCGCGAGACGAGCGGGGCGGATACCTCGTCAACGGCGAGCTCGGCGAACGCGAAGCCCTCGAGCCGCGGGGCCGGTGGCAGGTGGCCGTGAGGGAACAGCCGGGACGCGTCTCCCGTGCCGCGGGTGGCGGCGGCCTCGGCGAGCGTGAGCATGGAGCGCATCGCATCGGTGGCGGCGTGCCTGGGATCCTCCTGCTGGTAGACATCGTTGAACACCTCGAGCGCGATCGGGCCGGTGTACCCCATGGTCAGGATCCGGCTGAGGAATCCCGCGATGTCGAGCGAGCCCTGTCCGGGGAACATCCGGGAGTGGAGGCTCCACTCGCGAACATCCATGTTCAATCGGGGCGCATCCGCGAGCTGGACGTGGAACACCTTCTCGCCGGCCACCCGGGCGATGACGGCGGGATCGTTCTCGATGGACAGGACGTGGAAGCTGTCGAGGCACATCCCCAGCGCGGGGTGGTCGACGCGTTCGACGATGCGCCAGGCATCCTGGAAGGTGCGGACACGTCCCCAGGGCACGGCCTCGTACGCGAGCCGGAGTCCGCGCTGCTCGGCGCGGTCCGCCAGGAGGTTCAGCTGCTCCGCGGTGAGATCGTCGTCGTCGAGTCCGTTCGCGGTTCTCGACGAGCAGCACACGAGGACGCGCGCGCCGAGTTCGGACAGCAGGTCGAACTTCCGCTCGGCGTGACGCAGGCCGGCGACGAAGAGGTCGGGTGGAACCGTCTCGACGTGGAACGGCTGGTACACGTCGACCGACAGGCCGAGGCTCGCAGCCTCCTCGGCCATTCGGGCGGGCGACCACGGCGACATGACGAGGTCGTACTCGAGCATCTCCACCCCGGCGAATCCGGCCGCCGCCGCGGCGCGCAACTTGTCTTCGAGCGTGCCGGACAGGCACACGGTCGAGATGATGACGTTCTGCGCACCGGGGACGACGTTCATGAGTGAACCTCCTCACGTGCGAGCTATTTCGTGCTGGTGACCGCGGGGCTCAGTGCGTCGCGACGTGTTCGATCTCCTCATCGGGCGAGTAGATGTCGAGGATGTTCCAGTGGCCCGTGGTCGGCGTCGGCACATTCACCATGGACACGTCGATCACGACCGGACTGCCGAGTGCGATCGCGCGCTCGAGGGCCGGCTTGAACTCCGCAGCGGAGTCGACCTTGATGCCGGTGACCCCGTAGGCTTCCGCGATCGCGGCGAAGTTCGTGTACATGGGATCGTCCGCGTTGCCGAAGACCGTCCCGTAGGTGGTGTCGAACGCAGCCTTTTCGAGCCCCGCGATGGTGCCGAAGGCGTTGTTGTTCATCACGACCCAGACGACGGGAACGTTCTCCTCGCGAGCGGTGGCGAGCACCGCCGGGTTCTGTCCGAACCCGCCGTCGCCCACGAGCGAGACGACGACGCGATCCGGGCGGGCGATCTTGGCCCCGACGGCGGCGGGTGCTCCGAAGCCCATGGTCGCGAACCCGCCCGGCGTGAGGAACGTGCCCGGGGTGAGGATGTCGAACTGCTGACCGACTCCGTTCTTGTTCCAGCCCACGTCCGTGGTGATGATCGCATCGGCCGGCAGCACCTCCCGAGTCTCGGAGAGGATTCGTTCGGGTCGCATCGGCCACGCGTCGGAGGACTGGGCAGCCGCATTCTGGAGCTTCACCGTCGCGCGGCTCACGGCGATCTGCGCGAGTAGCTCGTCGCGTCGCACGCCTCCGGGCGCAAGGCGGCGCGCGACTCGGAGGAGCACGGCAAGCGCGGACTTGAGATCGGCCAGTGCGCCGATCTCGAGCGGGTAGTTGCGCCCGAGCTCGGCAGGATCGACGTCGATCTGCATGAGCTTCGTGGCGGGGATGTCGAAGGTGTACTCGGCGTACCACGAGCTCGAGTCGGCTTCGGCGAAGCGGGTCCCCAGTGCGAGGATCCAGTCGGCCGTCCGCGTCGTCTCGTTGGTGAACGCCGTTCCCCAGAATCCCGTCATGCCCAGCACCAGGGCGCTGTCGTCGGGCATGGCGCCCTTGCCCATGAGGCTGTGCGCGATGGGGAGCGACAGCAACGAGGCGAATTCCGCGAGCTCGGATGCCGCGTCGGCAGCGACGATGCCGCCGCCGACGTACAGCACGGGCCTCTCGGCATCCAGCAGGTTCCGCACGATCCGCTCGGCCACCGCTTCATCGAGGCTGGGCTTCACCAGCGAGCGGGTGTTGCCGACCACCTTGTCGAACAGCGCGACGTCGATCTCCGCGGAGAACACGTCCATGGGCACGTCCACGAGGACGGGCCCGGGCCGGCCGCTCTCCGCGAGGGTGAACGCCTTGTCCAGCACCTCGGCGATGAGGTGGGGCTGGTCGACGCGCCACGCACGCTTGACGAATGGCCGATAGATCTCGTACTGGGCCGCGTCGGCGTGGAGGTTGATCTCCTGGTGCGGATGCTTCCCGAAGTAGTGCGTCGGCACGTCGCCCGCGATGACGACCATCGGGATCGAGTCGAGCGCGGCGTTGGCCACGCCGGTCGTGGCATTCGTCAGGCCGGGGCCGAGGTGCGTCAGGACGACTCCGGCCCGCTTGGTCACCCGTGCGTAGCCATCGGCGGCATGCGCGGCGATCTGCTCGTGACGCACGTTCACGAAGGAGATGCGTTCGCTCTTCTCGAGGGCTGCGAGCAGCGCGATGTTCGTGTGTCCGCACAGCCCGAAGACGTGCTCGACCTCGCGTGCCTCCAGGTATCGAACGATCTGGTTTGACACCAGGTCCTTCATGACGTTCTCCTTCATTCTTCGCCTTCGTGCGGGACCGATCGGCGAGCCGGACCCGAGTAGGTGTATCCGATGGACTTCGGCATCGGACCCTTGATGCGGCCTCCCTGCGTCAGCTGCTCGACGGTGTGGGCGAGGATGCCCACCGAGCGCGCGAGGATGAAGACACCGCGCCCGAGCTCCGGGGTGAACCCGAGCTCGCAGTAGATGACGGCCGTCACTCCGTCGACGTTCATGGGAATGGGCTTGGGCCTGCCATCGTTGATCGCGTGCTCGACCGCGCGCCCGATCGTCGCGAAGCGGCCGCTCACCACCCCCTCCTCCGCCGCCGCGTCGACGAGCGCCAGCAGGCGAGGCGAGCGGGGATCGAGCGGATGGAATCGATGGCCGAATCCGGGGAAATAGCGGACGCCCGCGTCACGGTGTCGTTGCAGGACGAGCCGCACCGCCTCCTCGAGGTCGCCCGTTCGTTCGAGCTCGGCGTCGATCTCGAGGTACAACTCCATGCACTGCTGGCCCGGACCACCGTGGACGTCGTCGAGCACGTTGATCGCCGACGCCATCGCGCCGTTGACGGGCAGGCCGCAGGTGGTCGCCATCCGGGCGATCGCGATCGAAGGAGCCTGGGGTCCATGGTCGACGGAGGCCACGAGTGCCGTCTCGAAGAGAGCCGCCTGAGCGCGCGACGGCAGCTCGCCGCGCAGCATGAGCCAGATGGTGTCGACGAATCCGACGTTGCCGATGAGCTCCTGGATGGGATAGCCGCGCAGCGCGATCTCCCCGGGGCTGATGTCGATGATGTCCGTTCGCCACCAGCGACGTGCTTCGTCGACGAGGGCTTCCGGCGACGTTCCGGACATCGGCTCGCGCTCCGCACCGTCGTTCGCCGGTGCGGTCACGGCGCCGCCGCCAGTGTCGCGTCCGCCGACTCGAGCCCGGCGTCGTAGAAGTCCCCGAACAGCTCCTCGTCGGATGGCCGGTCCTCGGCGATGGTGCGCGCGACCCACGTCGTGTTCAGGTAGTGACGGAGCGAGACGTTCTCGGAGGTGATGTTGCCGCCCCACGTGCCGCACCCCATCGACGAGGTCATCGGCATCCCGTTCGTGAAGGATCCCGCATTCGCCTTCGAGTTCGGCTGGCGGACCATGATGCGCGAGACCGGCATGTGCCGAGCGAAGTAGTCGATGTGCGCATCGTCGGTCGAGGCGATGCCGCACGAGTGGCCCTTGCCACCGATGTCGTAGAGCCGCTTCGCGAGTTCGACGCCGTCCTCGAAGCTGCCCTCGTAGGCGTGGACCGCCATCAGGGTGGTCAGCTTCTCCTTGCAGAATTGGCGGTCGTCATCGATGCCATCCCCCTCGACCAGGATGAACCTGCGATCCGCGGGGATGTCGAATCCCGCCGCCCGTGCGAGCGCCTGCGGCGAGACGGCGACCGTGTCGGGCAGACGGTGCCCTTCGTCGTCCCACATCACCGACTGCAGCGCCGCTCGCTCCTCCGACGTCGCGAGGTATCCGCCTTCGGCCTGGAGTGCCTCGAGCATCTCGCGATACCGCCCCGCGGGCACCAGGACGTTCCCGTCCGCCGAACAGCCCGAGCCGAAGTCCGACGTCTTCGACAGCATGCAGTTGCGTGCCGTCTCCTGCAGGTCGGCGGTCTCGTCGACGAACTCGGTCGCGTTGCCCGCCCCCACTCCGTAGGCGGGCGTTCCCGAGCTGTAGGCAGCCCGGACGAGGCCCTGACCGCCCGTGGCGATCACGAGGTCGGATCGCCGCATGATCTCCTGCGACGCCGCGAGGCTCGGCAGCGTGATGCACTGCAGGATGTCGGCGGGCGCCCCCTCCGCCTCCAGCGCCTCGCGCATGAGGCGAACGGTCTCGAAGGTCGTGTGCTTCGACCGCGGGTGCGGGGAGAACACCACGACGTCGCGGGCCTTGATCGCGTAGATGGCGTTGCCGGCAGGGGTCAGGTCGGGGTTCGTCGTCGGGACGACGCATCCGATGATCCCGACCGGCTTCCCGTACTTGACGAGCCCCTTCTCGGGATCCTCCTCGATGATCCCCACCGAGGGACTGCGCAGCGCATCCCGAAGGACGCCGCGGATCTTCATCCGCTTGTTCATGCGGCTGTCGAAGTCACCGAGGCCGGACTCCTCGATTCCCATCCCCACCAGCCGATGGAATGCGGAGCGGTTCGCGACCGCCCACGCGACGGCCTGGATCAGGCGGTCGACGCGAGCCTGGTCATAGGTCGCGACGATCGCGAGCGCGTCCTGCGCTCGGGCGAAGACGTCATCGAGTTCCTGCTCCTGCTCAGGGGAGAGGGACTTGGGTGTTGAAGCGGCCATGACAACTCCGTCCATGGGCATTTGTGCCGACTGCCGCATGGTAGGCACACGCCGTCGTCGTCGACAAAGCGTGTCCCATTGGGCAGAAACGGGGCTCCGGCCATGCAGAGCCGCGGCTGCCGACGGCGGGAGTTGTACCACTCGATGGGTCATGCGGTTGCCCGCCCATGCCCTCAGGGTTAGCGTCCGAGCGCCAGCCGGATTCACCGACCCGCGGATTCACCGATCCCAAGGTCGGAGGAGCCGGGCGGCACCCAGGGCGACGTCGGAAGGGCGAGAGCTCATCCGTCGCCGGATCAACGACGATCAAGGAGTCAACGGATGCGCAAACGACTGACCACGAGGTTGGGAGTCGCGGGAATCGGAGCACTGATGGTGTTCGCGGTCGCCGCGTCACCCGCGTATGGACTGGCGGGCTCCGCCGAACCGGCCCCGCCCGCAGGGCTGACGGGCCTCGAGCCGACCGGCGCCGACATGCCGACCGTCGGCGGTAACCTCGGCAATCAGCACTATTCGGGTCTGACGGATATCACCAAGCAGAACCTGAAGGATCTCGCACCGGCCTGGCGGACGCACCTGTCGGCCGTCGCACCCGCGTCGACCAACGTCGGACAGCAGACGACGCCGATCGTCGTCGGCGGCGTCATCTACCTCGACACGCCGAGCGGCGGCGTCATCGCCGTCGACGGCGTGACGGGGGACGCCATCTGGAAGTGGGACAAGCCCGCCTACGGAACGTCGGGCACTCGGCGCGGCGTCTCGGCGGGCGACGGGAAGATCTTCACCCTGGCCGGCGGCAACCGCGTGGTCGCCCTCGACCAGGCGACAGGCGCTGAGGTGTGGGCGGTGCAGCCCACCGGGCCCAACGGCGAAGACCTCGGCCGCGTCGGCAAGGTCGCGACGGTCTACTCCGACGGAATCGTCTACGCCCACGCTGCGGACGGCGACCGCGGTGCGGTCGTCGCGCTGGACGCGAGCGACGGCCACTACCTCTGGCACTTCTTCGGGGGACCGAAGCGCGGCGAGCTCTTCACGGGCCTGGACGGCGCGACGTTCGACGCGTCGGCGACCTGGGGCCCCGTGCAGGCCGACGGCACGGACTGCGCGGAAGAGGGCGGTGCGACGTCGTGGATGCACGGCGCCGTCGACCCCGAACTCGGCTACTACATCATGACCTTCGGCAACGCGCGCAGCTGCACGTCGTCGCAGAACGCCACGGGGCGCCCCGGCGACAACCTGTTCTCGGACACGATGGTCGCCGTCGACGCACGGACCGGCACGTTCAAGTGGCACTACCAGTCCATCCACCACGATGTGTGGGACATGGACAACGTGCACCCGCCGACGTTGGCCGACATCACGGTCGACGGTGAGGAGCGAAAGGTCGCCTTCTACGGCAGCAAGTCGGGCCACCAGTTCGTCATCGACCGCACCAACGGCGAGCCCGTGCTGCCCGTGACCGAGAAGCCCGTGATCACGGATTCCCGCCAGCACAACGCGGCGACGCAGCCCATGCCGGAGACGCGGCTCCTGCCGGACTGCGTCGTGTGGGAGAAGCTCGACGCCGACAACGTGCCGGGAAACCCCTGGCGCGGTGTGCCGAACTACAACGGGTACCAGGCGGATGCCGAGGGGAACCTCGTGTTCAACCCCGACAGCTACGTCTCGGTCGACGAGCCGTTCCTCGACTATCCTGCGGGTTCGTCGGGACACCGCGAGGGCTGCCTGTACGACCCGCAGTTCGAAGCGCCGATCCTGTCGACGACGAGTCAGAACGGCGGCGGCGACTGGTCGAACAACTCCTTCAGCCAGAGCACGAACCTGGTCTACTTCCCGTACGGCACGAACCCGGTCGCGCACTATGACGGCGCCGCCTCCAACGGCCTGCGTGCCATCGGTCAGTACCAGACCGGCGGCATCCTGGCCTACGACGCGTCCACCGGCGAGGTCGCGTGGCGCAACCACCTCGGCACGGACATGTCGCACGGCCAAGGACCGCTGACGACGGCATCCGACCTGCTCTTCGTCGGACAGATCGATGGCGAGGTCCTGGCGATGGATGCCGCCGACGGCGACGTCCTCTGGAGCTTCCAGACGGGCTCCGGCATCGCATCGGCGCCGGTCACCTACGAGGTCGACGGCGAGCAGTACGTCGCCGTGTTCGCCGCCGGATCGACCAACCCGTACGGGGCGTCCGTCACGCAGGGCGACTCGCTCTGGGCCTTCAAGCTCGGCGGGACCTACACGACCGAGTCGGGAAGCCAGGAGGGACCCGACACGGCACCACTGTCGATCCGTCGGCCGGTGGGCGGTGCGGCCGTCGCCGGTGAGACGGTCGGCAACACGGTGCTCCTCGCACGGACCAGCAGCACTGCCGACACCGCAGCGGCGCGAGACAGCGTGTCGCAGAACGGGATGCAGCCCACCCACCTGCGCGTGCCCGTCGGCACGACGGTGACGTTCCGGAACCCCGGGGCGGAGACGTTCCCGAACTTCCCGAACCTGAAGCCGCATTGCGCGACGCAATTCTTCGAGGGTGAGTTCGACGTCGAGCTGCAGCCGGGAGAGACGTACCAGCACACGTTCGACCGTGCCGGCGAGTACTTCTTCAACGACTGCACCGATCCGCGGCCGACCGGCAAGATCGAGGTCTACCTCGAGCCGCAGGATCTGCGCGGAGCGCTGAAGTTCACGCCGGCCCGGCTCGATCTCGGTTCGGGAACCGGGCTCTTCACCGGTGTGAACGGAACGATCTCGGCCCACTTCGAGCTGCCATCGGGATACAGCTATGAAAGCGGTGCCGTCCTGGTCACTCCGCTCTCACCGGCTCCCATCCCGGCCGCGAAGGTGACGGCCAACAAGAACCGGATCATCGTCCAGTTCGACGCCGCGGACGTCGACAACAACGTGCCGACCGGCGAGGTGAACTTGACCCTGAGGGCCAACGTCCTCAACGCCCAAGGCGTGCAGGAACAACTCTCGTCGAGCGCGACGGTGAGCATCCGGAAGTAGCCGATTCCGACACGACACCGATCCGTCTCCGTCGTCATCGATGGAGGCGGATCGGTCTGTGCGGGCCGTGTCCCATTCGGCGAGACTCGACTTTGCACATGCCGGATGGCAGACCAGAGTCACAGGGGCACAGATGTGCGCGAGCACGCCGGACCCCGCATCAACAGAGAGGTTGACCATGCACCCCGACACCGTGGCGGTGACGCCATGACCGACAAGGAACCGGGGCCGGAGCCCGAGGAGGGCCAGCCCGCCGAGTCTGAGGACGCAACGCGGAAGGCGTCGGAGGCTGCCCTCGGCGACTCGATCTACCCCCATACCGACACCTTCTACGCGGGGCCCGAACTCAACAAGGGTGTCCCGGCCGACCCCGGCTTCATTCGGGTCCTCTCGGCCGTCGAGATCACGCTCGGCGTCACGCTCTTCACCTTGATCGTCTTCGGCGTCATGTATCAGGTGCTGGGACGGTACTTCCCGTCGATCAGCTGGGTCGGCGCCGGCGAGGTCGCCCTGATGTCGATGGTGGCCATGACCTTCATCACGACGGGCTATCTCGTCGGACGCAACGGGCACATCGTGCTCGAGATGTTCGACGACCTCCTTGCCGGATCCCGGCTCTTCGTCGCCTTGCGGGTCGTCTCGGCGGCCCTCATGGTCATCATCAGCCTGGCCCTCGCGTATGAGGCGTTCGTGAAGATCGAGACCGAGTGGGGCAGGCTCAGCGCGGCGATGCACATGCCGATGGGCGTGCTGTACCTCTTCGCCCTCGTCGGCTTCCTGTCGGCCGCGATCCACTCGGCCTTCAAGATCCCGTTCGCGAACCGTCCGGAGCGCAAGCTCGATATCGGCGAGATGGAAGGCTGACACTTGGATCTCTGGCTCTACATCCTGCTGTTCGTCATCCTGCTGCTGCTGAGAGTCCCCGTCGCTTTCGCGATGATCGGGTCGAGCATGCTGTATTTCTACAGCCACGGGCTCTCGGCGGGCTATGCGATCTCGTCGATCGTGAACGGCATCAACAGCTTCCCGCTGCTCGCGGTCCCCCTGTTCATCTTCGTCGGAACCATTGCCAATCATCTGGGCATCGCCACGCGGCTCTACGACCTGGCGCGGGCGCTCCTGCCGCGGCTCCCGGGCAACCTCGCATACGTGAACCTCGGTACTGCGATCGGCTTCTCGTGGATCAGCGGCTCCGCGCTCGCCGATGCCGCGTCGACGAGCAAGGTCCAGATCCCTCAGATGCTCAAGGCGGGGTACCCGTACGGGTTCTCGGCCGGCCTGACGGCATCGGGCTCGCTGATGAGCACCGTCATGCCGCCCAGCATTCCCGCCGTGCTCTTCGCGGCGACCGCGTCCATCTCCACCGGTGCCCTGTTCGCAGGCTCGATCATCCCGGCCATGCTCATGGCGGTCGGGCTGGCCGCCTATGTCTTCTTCTGGGTCCGGCGCCACCCCGACGTCGCGGTGAGCCGGCCCTTCGTCGGCTCGATGCTCGGCAAGGCGGCCGTGCGAGTGATCGGACCGGCGTTGCTCCCCGTGATCATCCTCGGCGGCATCTTCAGTGGGCTGTTCACGCCCACTGAGAGCGCGGGCATCGCGGCGGTGTACATGCTCATCCTCGGTGCGATCTACCGCACCCTGAACTGGCGCGTGTTCTGGAAGTCGGCCAAGGAGACGGTCGTCATCTCGGGCGGGATCCTGCTGATCCTCGGCGCGTCGAACCTCATGGGCCAAGTTCTGGCGCGCGAGCAGGTCTCGCGATTGCTGGGGGAGTGGCTCACGGGATTCACCGACAATCCGGTCGTCTTCCTGCTGATGCTCAACGTGCTGCTGATCCTGCTCGGCATCCCGCTCGAGGCGCCGCCGGTGATCCTGGTGCTCGTGCCGATCCTCATGCCGATCATCGCGCAGTTCGGGATCGATCCAGTGCAGCTCGGCGTCATCATGATCCTCAACCTGATGATCGGTTCGTTGACACCACCGGTCGGCGCAGTGCTGTTCGTCGTCGGCTCGATCACTCGCAGGCCGATGGGAGAGCTCTTCCGCGGCATCCTTCCCTTCCTGATCCCGCTCGGGGCGGTACTGCTGCTCCTGACCCTGTTCCCGGTGATCGTCACGAGCCTGCCGACGTTGCTCGGCCTGATGTAGGAGTCATCCATGTCACGGATGCTTTTCGTGCTGAACGGATCGAACTTGAACATGCTCGGCCTGCGCCAGCCCGAGGTGTATGGCTCTTCGACGCTGGACGATGTTCGTGGCGACTGCGAACGGGTGGCGAGCGAGTTGGGATTCGACCTCTTCTTCGCCCAATCCAATGCCGAGCACGAGATCGTCGAGTGGTTGCACGAGGCATTTCGCCGGCAGGCGACCGTCGTGATCAACCCCGCGGGTTTCAGTTTCCAGTCCGTGCCGATCCTTGACGCCCTCCGAATGCTCACGACTCCGATTGTCGAGGTGCACATCACCAACATCCACGCCCGGGATGCCGTCTACCACCACTCCCTCGTGTCGCCGGTCGCACAGGTGGTCATCGCCGGCGCGGGCGTCTACGGATATGAGCTGGCGATTCGTGCGGCCGACCGGTTGGCGCCCGAGGACGCGTAGCGAGCGCCTGGCAGTCGTGCGACGGGTCAGCTGCGGGCGATCGAGTCGGCGGCTCGGATCCCGAACACGAGTGCCTTCGTCAGCGCTGTTCCGGTCATGTAGGAGGCGCCGTGGAAGCCTCCGACGACCTCACCCGCGGCGTACAGCCCCTCGATGCGGCTTCCGTTTACCCGCTTCACTGCCGCATCGGCCCTGACGCTCAGCCCTCCGTACGTCGAGGTCATCGCGGTCACGGCGGCGTAGGCGTAGAACGGCGGGGTTTCCAGGCGCACCAGCGTGCCCACCCCGTTCACGAGACCCGTCCGTCCGAACGGGTCATCGCGGCGCCCTGACACGATCTCGTTGTAGTGCGCAACGGTGCGCTCCAGCCGCTCCGGCGGGATCCCGAGCTCGCGCCCGAGCGCGGGGATCGTCGGTGCGCTCACGAGGTGTCCGAGCTCCTCGAGGCGCTCCATGTCCGACAGCGGGACGCCGGGCTTCGAACGGGCCCGTACGACGGCGTCGAAGACTTGGAAGCCAGTCCGGCCCGGCTGGCCCAGCACCGCCGACCCGAGGACCTTGTACGACTCGGACTCGTCCGCGAAGCGCTGACCGTGGATGTTGACGAGGATCGCGCCGAGGTAGTTGGCGGTCAACAGCTCGTGCTCGTCGTCGCTCGTTTCCGCGTGCTGGCCGTAGGTGCCGGCGATGTGCCCGATGTCGGCGAGGCCGGCACCGAGCATCCATGCCATTCGAAGCCCGTCGCCGGTGTTGCCGACGCCTCCGTACGGCATGGCGGCAGCCTGATCCGGCACGAACAGGTCGAGCAGCTCGCGCGAGCGCGAGAACCCGCCGCTGGCGAGGACGACGCCTGAGGATGCGATGAGGTCTCCGCTCCCGGACGTGATGCCGATCACCCGGGATCCATCGGTCACGAGGTCACCGGCCGGGTGGCCGGTGAGGATGACGGCACCCGCCGCGACGGCCTCGTCCTCGAGGTGCGCGAGGAGGTCGCCGATGCGGACGAGGTGTGCGCGGGCGACGGTCATTCCGGCACTGACCTTGAGCTCATCGGTCCATGCCCCCGCACGATCGATCGCCGCGACCGCGACGGCCTGCCGGTCGACGAGCGCGCG
>NZ_JBFUCL010000061.1:0-13972 GCF_056405255.1 Agromyces sp. P1_H4
ACCCGCAGCGGTGCGAGGGCGGATGCCGCGTCGACGGCGGCCTGCACCTCGGCCTCGTTCGCGACATCCGCCGCCACGAAGCGGGCACGGTCGCCGAGCTCGGCCGCGGCCTCCTCGCCGCGTGGGCCGGGCAGGTCGACCAGGACGACGGAGGCGCCGCCCTCGACGAGAGCGCGGGCGGTGGCGCGTCCGAGGCCGGATGCTCCGCCGGTGACGATCGCGGAGGCGCCGTCGAGTTCCATGTGGTGTCCTTTCGTGGAGACCTCGGCCAGCGGGCCGGGACTGAGGGGTGGGGCGTCAGATCCGCTCGATGATCGTCGCGTTGGCCATGCCGCCGCCCTCGCACATCGTCTGCAGGCCAAGGCGCCCGCCCGTCGCCTCGAGCTGGTTGACGAGGGTTGTGAGCAGGCGCGTGCCCGACGAGCCGAGGGCGTGCCCGAGGGCGATCGCGCCGCCGCGCGGGTTGAGCTTCGCGGCATCCGCCCCGGTCTCGCGGAGCCACGCGAGCGGCACCGACGCGAACGCCTCGTTGACCTCGTAGGCGTCGATGTCGGCGTGCACCAGTCCGGCGCGCTCGAGCACTCGCTCGGTTGCCGGGATGACGCCGGTGAGCATGTACAGCGGATCGCTGCCGACCACCGAGAACGCGCGGAATCGCGCGCGCGGCTCGAGCCCCAGCTGCTCGGCCGCCTCGGCGCTCATGATGAGCGCGGCCGACGCGCCGTCGGTGAGGGGCGACGAGTTGCCCGGCGTGATCCGCCAGTCGAGCTCGGGGAACCGCTCGGCGAGCCGATCGCTGTGGAACGCGGGATTGAGGCCCGCGAGCGACTCGACCGAGGTGCCGGGTCGCACGGTCTCGTCGGCGAGTGCATCCACTCCGGGCACGGGCACGACCTCGGTCGCGAACGCGCCCGACTCCCCCGCCTCGGCCGCGAGACGGTGCGACCGGGCCGCGAACGCGTCGAGCTCCTCGCGCGACAAGCCCCACTTCGCGGCGATGAGCTCGGCCGACACGCCCTGGTTCACGAGTCCCTCGGGGTACCGCGTGCGGAGCCGGGAGCCGTACGGGTCGGCGCCCGCGGCGCTCGAGCCGAGCGGCACCCGGCTCATCGACTCGACACCGCACGCGATGACGATGTCGGCCTGCCCGGCGAGCACCGCCTGCGCGGCGAAGGTCGCGGCCTGCTGGCTCGACCCGCACTGCCGGTCGATCGTGGTGCCGGGCACCGTCTCGGGGAAGCCCGCCGCGAGCACGGCGTTGCGGGTGATGTTGTAGCTCTGCTCGCCGATCTGGCTGACGCATCCGCCGATCACGTCGTCGATGAGAGCCGGATCGAGGTCGTTGCGGGCCACCAGCGCGTCGAGCACGCCGGCGAGCAGGTCGACGGGATGCACGCCCGACAGGATGCCGCCGGGCTTGCCGCGCCCGACGGGCGTGCGGATGACGTCGACGATGACGGCTTCGGTGCTCATGCTTCCAGCCTAGGACGGTTGCGAGGCGGCCGGCCCGCCGCGCTCAGCCGGCGTGGGCGACCGAGCCGACCGAGCCGACGGATGCCGCGAGCTCGCGTTCGAGCACCACGGGCCGGCGTTCGGGGAGCACGAGCGGGTGCGTGCCGGCCATCGCCTCGATCACGCGCACGACCTGGCAGGAGTAGCCGTACTCGTTGTCGTACCAGACGTAGAGTATCGCGTCGGTGCCGTCTGCGATCGTGGCGAGCCCGTCGACGATGCCGGCACGGTTGGAGCCGACGAAATCGGTGGAGACCACCTCGGGCGACTCGATGTAGTCGACCTGCTGGCGCAGCGGCGACGTGAGCGACACCTGCCGGAGGTACCGGTTGAGCTCGGCCTTCGACGCCGGGCGCTCCAGTTGCAGGTTGAGGATCGCGAGGGACACGTCGGGCGTGGGCACCCGGATGGCGCTGCCGGTGAGCTTGCCGGCGAAGCCCGGCAGGGCCTTGGCCACGGCCTTCGCCGCGCCGGTCTCGGTGATGACCATGTTGAGCGCCGCCGAGCGGCCCCGGCGGTCGCCCGAGTGGAAGTTGTCGATGAGGTTCTGGTCGTTCGTGAACGAGTGCACGGTCTCGACGTGGCCGCGCACCACCCCGTAGGCGTCGTCGACGGCCTTCAGCACGGGGGTGATGGCGTTCGTGGTGCACGAGGCGGCGGAGAGGATGCGGTCGGATGCCGCGATGTCGTCATGGTTGATGCCGTGCACGATGTTCTTGATCGCGCCCTTGCCCGGCGCGGTGAGCAGCACCCGCGCGACGCCGGTCGAGCGCAGGTGCTGCGCGAGCCCCTCCTCGTCGCGCCAGCGCCCGGTGTTGTCGACGACGATCGCGTCGTGGATGCCGTAGGCCGTGTAGTCGATCGAGGCCGGGTCGTTCGCATAGATCACCTGGATGAGCGTGCCGTTCGCGAGGATCGTGTTCGCCTCCTCGTCGACCTCGATCGTGCCGGCGAACGGGCCGTGCACCGAGTCGCGGCGCAGCAGGCTCGCGCGCTTCACGAGGTCGTTCGCCGAGCCCTTGCGCACGACGATCGCCCGCAGCCGCAGCCCCTGGCCGCCGCCGGTGTGCGCGATGAGGATGCGGGCGAGCAGCCGTCCGATGCGGCCGAACCCATACAGCACGACGTCGGCGCCGGATGCCACGGGCGCGGCGTCGGCGGCGGTGACGGCACCGAGCACGGGAGCGAGCTCGGCGCGCAGGAAGTCGGCCAGCGGCATCCGCTCGCCCTCGGCACCGGACTCCCGGTGGCGCGAGACGAGGCGCGCGACGTCGACGGATGCCGCACGCGGCCGCAACTCGCGGAGCGCCTCGAGCACGCGCATCGTGTCGACGAGCGAGAGCTCCTCGTCGCCGGCCTGGCGCGCGAAGCGGTGCGCCTTGACGAGCGCGATGGCCGACCGGTTGATGAGCCGGCGACCGTGGATCGAGGTCACCACCCCGTGCTCGCGGTAGAGGCCGCCGATGAGCGGGATCATCCGCTCGGCGAGCTCCTCTCGGGCGATCCATTCCGCACGTCGGGCGTCGAAGTCGTGGCTCACGGTGTTCCTTCTCGGGCGCGCGCAGGTGGGCGACGTCGCCGTGTCATGCTCGGGCCGCGCCTGCCGGTGGGCAGCGTCGACCACGTGTCTTCCGGGGGATGCCCTCGAGTCTATGCGGCCGCGAGCGTGCGGTCCCTGTACACCGTGGCGTGCACACGCACGCGTACACGACGCGGCGTCGCGTCAGCCGGCCGGCGCGTCGTCGACGAACCGGATGTCGTAGACCGCGACCCGCTGCGGCACCCCGTCGAACACCGCGGCGCGGGCATCCGACGCCAGGTAGGCCTGCTCGAGCCGGCCGAACTCCTCGCGGTCACCCGCGGCGCTCACCGCCCACACGAACTCGTTGGACTCGCGCACGCCGTAGGCGAACTCGATCGTGAACCCGGCGGGCGGCCGCACGGCGGGCATCGCCCCACGCCACCACTCGACGAACGCGTCGTACTCTCCGTCGACGAGCGTGTACCGGCGCAGCTGGATCGTCTTCACCCGACCCATTCTGCCTGCCCGTTCGCTGACGCATGGCACAATCTGCGCCGCAACGGAAGCCCTCGACAACAATCCTGCGGATGTGGTCGAGTGATCGGCATGAACATCCTGCTGATCATCGTCGCCATCATCGCCATCATCCTGCTGCTCACCGGCGGGTTCGTGCAGTCCCTGAACTTCCTGCTCTGGGTCGGCATCGTCCTGCTCGTGATCGCCGTGATCGTGTGGCTGGTGCGCATGATGACGGGCAGCCGCCGGGTCTGATCCCGCCGGCCCCGAACGCGACAGCGCCCGGGCGAGACGTGTACGACGTCTCGTTCCGGGCGCTGCTGCGTGTTTGCGCGGCGACACGGGTGCCGGGACGCGTCACGCGCACCCCGACACCCGTGTGATCACGGCCGCACCAGGAGGCGATCGACGTTGATATCGGCGCCCGAGGCCTGCTCGTTGCCGCTGCCGGTGGCCACCAAGGACAGCACGTGCTCGCCCGGCGCGAGTGCAGGGCTCGTCCAGATCAGCTGGTTGCCGACCCGGACCTTGCCGTAGAAGTCGGCGCTGCCGACCTCGACCCCATCGATCAGCACCGTGGCGATGCCCTGGTTGGACGCCCGAAGGCCGTAGAGCTCCACCGACGACCCGGCGAACCGGAAATCGACCGAGTCGCCAGCCACGGACGTGGACGTGACGGACGAGTGGTAGAGGCCCGTGCGGTTGATGCAGCCGGGGCAGCTGAGCCAGCCGCTTCCGCGGTAGTCCAGCCGGCCACCGCCCGAACCCTCGGACTGGTCGTCGACGGAACTCGCGCCTCCGCGCGCCTGGACGACCTCGACGCGGTCGAGCCCGACCCACCCGCGATTTCCGGGGTCGTCGGAGGTCACCTCGAGACGGAGCGTGTGCGGCCCGTCGATCAGCACCGGCGTCCGCCAGACCACCTCGCCGCCCCTGCCCTGCTTCTGGAAGGACAGCGCAACGGGCTCGTTGCCGTCGATCGAGGCCGTCGCCGCTCCGCCACGCGGTCCACCGACGCCGACAAGAGTCGCCTGCGTGCCGTCGAAGTCGACGGTGATCGCGTCGCCGGCCCGGTTGCTGCCGGCGATCGTGCCGTCGCCCGCGCCGTCGACCTGCGGCACCGTGAACCCGGAGCATCCGTCATGGCGGCCGGCGCCGGCCGAGCAGTGCTGCCACCCGCCGTCGTACGTGATCGTCGTCGCCGCGTCGTCGATCGTGAGGATCGGGTCGAGCGGCTCCACCGCGAGGTCGGCGAACTGGGTCGCCGAGTAGTCGCCCGAGAGGCCGACCATGCCGGCGATCCACGTGGCATCCGTCACCCCGGTGACCTGCGTGTCGTCGATCTCGCCGGTGATCACGTCGTCATCGAAGGTGAGCGAGAGCTCATGCCAGCCGGCGCCCGAGCCGTCGAGCTTGCCGGTGGCGAGCTCGAGCGACGACCGTCCGCCCGGCACTGCGCGGCTCAGCGACCAGGTCCCGTCGGAGGCGAGGCTGAGGCCGTACCCGTTCGGGACCGGCTGCATCGCGTCGTTCGAGACGCGTCCGAGCACCTGCGCCGTCCCACCGTCGGGCACGAACGCCTGGACGGTGGCGCGGTAGTCGCTCCAGTCGAGGTCGCCGAGGATGCCCGCCGGCCTCTTCCACGCAGCCCATGAGATCGCAGGCTGCATCGAGACCTGTGTGAGGCACGTGCCCTCGCGGTCGCCCTCGCACGCACGCTCCTCGTAGGCACCCTCCATCTGCGAGAAGTACCGCGTCTGCCCGCTGGCCCCGCCGTCGGCGAGGCTGTCGCGATAGGGGAACGGGAATGCGGACTGCGGCTGGCCGACTGCATCGCCGTGACCCTGCCCGGTCGTGGTCGTGACCGTCACGGCCGAGTTCGCGGGAACCGTGAGCGTATAGGTGCCGTCGGTGGCCGGCGCGAGGTCAGCCTGAGGCGCGAACCAGTCGTCGGCCGTCGTCTGCCAGACGTGGAGGTCGCCGGCCTTCAGGTCGTCGCTGACGGACAGCGTGACGCTGCGCGCCTCCGAGGTGCCGATGTTCTCGATGACGGTGCTCCAGTCGCCGCCACTCGGCGACTTCAGGGTCACGAAGCTGCCCTGCGCCGGTGAGGCGGGATCGAAGTATCCGGACGCCTCGTCGAGGTACTGCCAGCCCGGCTCGGTGAACTGGGTCGTGTGGGCCACCGCCCAGATCGCCGACTGCACCTGGTAGTCACCCGACCACGGGGTGTTCGCCCGCATGAGCCCGGCGTCGGAGATGCTGAGGCCGTCGTAGTAGGCGGTGAGCAGGTTCCAGATCTCGACGCCCGTGATGCGGCCCTGGATGTAGGCGTGGTTCAGCAGCGAGGGAATCGACTTCGCCGAGCCGCCGGCGCCCCACTCGGCCGACCACGGGCCGCCCTCGGAGATCCAGAGCGGCTTGCCGAGCGACTGCGCGGTCGCCGAGCTGGGTCCCGTCGAGTAATGGTTGCCGAGCAGGTCGACGGCGTCGAAGAGCTCGGGGTCGTTCGCCATGTCGACGGCGATCGGCCACTCCCCCTTCCTCGCCGCCTCATCGGAGGCGATGATGCGCACGTCCTCGTAGCCGGCGGCGTCGAGGGCGGCACGGTACTCCTTGACCCAGGCCGACTCGTACTCCCGCTCGTTGCGCACCCCCATGTTGTCGATGGTCAGGCCGTGGCCCTTCGCGCAGTCGAGCCAGTCGATGAAGTAGTCGATCGTGTCGTGCGAGAAGTACTCGCCGTCGCCGAGCCACCCCGGAGCGCCCCAGGCCAGGGCACCGAGCGTGATGTCCGGGTTGCGCTCGACGGCTTCCTGCATGAGCCACCACTCGTAGCCCGCGGCGCAGTTCACCTCTCCTTGGACGTGGGCATGGCTCGACTCCGAGCCGTCGGTGGTGTTGGTGTCGCCGCCGATCTCGACCTTCAGCAGCTGCAACGAGGCCCCGTAGCCCGGCTTGAAGAGGTAGTCGAGCACCTCGTCTCGCTCCGGCTCCGGGTAGTCGAGCAGCAGCCGCGAGGTCGCGCCGCCGCCCGAGATCGCTCCGATGCCGTCGAAGATGCGACCCTCGCTCGACCCGTCGACGGTGATGGTCGCCGTGGTCGCCGGCGGCGCTGYGACCTGGCCCGCGGAGTCGTCGGCCTCGGCCGCCGACGCGGCCGGCGCGCCCGAGAGCGCGAGTCCCGAGATGACCATCGCGCTCACGATGGTGGCCGCGCTTCGCGACCAGCGAGCAGCGGCATCCCCGCGGGACGGATTCAGCCGAGTCCCCGACCGGCGTGTTCTTTCGTGTTCCTGCACCCCTCATACCCCTTCGTATCGTGCTGACGCACCCGTTTCCGGGCGCGCTGAAGCAACGCTTCCTTGCGTGGTGGAAAAAGCTCGAGAGCGATGCGATCTGCACCGTGAGCTGACGTCTGTCCCCCGAACAGGGGCGATGTTACCGTTCACATCGAAGAAGGGTCAAGCGAATTTCTGCGCGTCGCGGCGCGTCGGGAAAGGGCTTCCCCGCGATCCCAGTGTTGGCGCGGATCCGGCCGGATCGTATACGATCGCACCAGCATCCGACGACGAAGTGGAGCGCACGTGCTCGACCCCTTGCAGATCGCGGCGATCGCCGATGAACTGGCGGACGCCGATCGTGCGGGCAGCACGGTGCCGCTCCTGACCGCCCGCCATCCCGGCATGACCGTCGACGACGCCTACGCCGTGCAGCGCGAGTGGGCCGACCGCGGCATCGCCTCGGGCCGTCGGCTCGTCGGCCGCAAGATCGGCCTCACCTCCAAGGTGATGCAGGCCGCGACCGGCATCACCGAGCCCGACTACGGCGTGATCTTCGACGACATGGTCCTCGAGTCCGGGGCATCCGTCGAGTTCGACCGCTTCTCCAACGTGCGCATCGAGGTCGAGCTGGCGTTCGTGCTCCGCGACCGGCTCGAGGGGCCGCACACGACCGTCTTCGACGTGCTCGACGCCACCGCCTACGTCGCGCCCGCCCTCGAGATCCTCAACTCCCACATCGCGCTCGAGGGCCGCACGATCGTCGACACCATCTCCGACAACGCCGCCATGGGCGCCATGGTCGTCGGCGGCCGCCCGGTGAAGCCCGACGCCGTCGACCTGCGGTGGGTCTCCGCGCTCCTCTCCCGCAACCAGGTGATCGAGGAGTCGGGCGTCGCGGCGGCGGTCCTCGGCCATCCGGCCATGGGGGTCGCGTGGCTCGCGAACAAGCTGGCGCAGCACGGCCAGGCGCTCGAGGCCGGCGAGATCATCCTCGCCGGGTCGTTCACGCGCCCGATGTGGGTACGGCGCGGCGACACGGTGCACGCGGACTACCGCGAGTTGGGAACGGTGACATGCCGGTTCGAATGACCCTTCCGCCCACGCTCGCCGCCCGGCTCGCGGCATCCGACCGGCCGCTCGTGGGCATGTGGGTGTGCTCGGGCAGCTCGCTGAACGCCGAGATCGCCGCCGGCAGCGGCCTCGACGTCGTGCTCATCGACGCCGAGCACTCCCCCAACGGCCCGGAGTCGATCATCGCCCAGCTGCACGCGGTGGCCGCCTATCCCGTCGCGCCGCTCGTGCGCCCACCGTTCGGCGACACGGTCGTCATCAAGCAGTACCTCGACCTCGGCGTGCAGAACCTCCTCGTGCCGATGGTGGACTCCGCCGAGCAGGCCGCCGAGGTCGTGCGTGCCGTGCGGTACCCGCCCCTCGGCGTCCGCGGCGTGGGCAGTGCGCTGGCCAGGTCGTCGCGGTGGAACCGGGTGCCCGGCTACCTCGCGGATGCCTCGAGCACGATCTCGCTGTTCGTGCAGGTGGAATCGCGGGCCGCCGTCGAGCACGTGGCCGAGATCGTCGCGGTCGACGGCGTCGACGGGATCCTCGTCGGCCCCGCCGACCTCGCCGCCTCGATGGGACGACTCGGGCAGCAGGAGCACGCGGAGGTCGTCGACGGCGTGCTGCGCTCGATCCGCGCGGCGGTCGATGCGGGCAAGCCCTGCGGCGTGAACGCGTTCGACCCCACGGCGGCCGACCGCTACCTCGCTGCCGGCGCGGCGTTCGTGCTCGTCGGCGCGGATGTCGCGTTGCTGGCGCGCGCCTCCGAGGCCCTCGCGGCCCGGTTCATCCCTGACACGTCGGAGACGCCGACCGAGGCACCGCGCGCCGGCTACTGAGCGGATTCGCTCCGACCGCTCCACGGATCGTATATTATTTGAGATACCAACAGACGAGGACGTCCATGCGCAGCTCCGGCATCGCCACCCCCGGCAAGATCATCGCCGTGCACCTCAACTACCCGTCGCGCGCGGCGCAGCGCGGTCGCACCCCCGAGCAGCCGAGCTACTTCCTGAAGCCGTCCTCGTCGGTCGCGGCATCCGGCGACGTGCTGGAACGCCCCGCGGGCACCGAGCTCCTCGCCTTCGAGGGTGAGGTCGCGCTCGTCATCGGCGAGCCCGCGCGCCGGGTCTCCCCCGACGACGGCTGGCGACACGTGGCGGCCGTCACCGCCGCCAACGACTTCGGGCTCTACGACCTGCGCGCCGCAGACAAGGGGTCGAACGTGCGCTCGAAGGGCGGCGACGGGTTCACGCCCCTCGGCCCCGACCTCATCGACGCGGCATCCGTCGCCCCCGACGCCCTGCGCGTGCGCACCTGGGTGAACGGCGCCCTCGTGCAGGAGGACACCACCGACACGCTGTTGTTCCCGTTCGGCCGCCTCGTCGCCGACCTCTCGCAGCTCATGACGCTCGAGACGGGCGACGTCATCCTCACCGGCACGCCCGCGGGATCCTCGGTCGTCGTGCCCGGCGACGTGGTGGAGGTCGAGGTCGACGCACCGCTGGCGCCCGGCGCCCCGAGCTCCGGACGCCTCCGCACGACGATCACCGAGGGCACCACGCCGTTCGCCGACTTCGGCTCCGCGCCCGCCGTCGACGACCGCCAGCGGATCGAGGCGTGGGGCGACGCGCAGGCGGCGGGCATCGCCCCCGCCGTTCCGGTTCCGGATGCCGCTGCACCGCCGTTCGAACTCACCGACGAGCTGCGCGAGCTGCTCGGGTCCGTCGGCGTGGCGACCCTCAGCGTGCAGCTGCGCAAGCGCGGCTACACCGACGTCTTCCTCGAGGGGGTGCGCGCCAACCGCCCCGGAGCACGCGTCGTCGGACGCGCCCGCACCCTGCGGTTCATCCCGTTCCGTCCCGACCTGTTCGCCCGCAGGGGCGGCGGATACAACGCGCAGAAGCTCGCGTTCGACACGGTCGAGCCCGGCGAGGTCATCGTCATCGATGCCCGCGGCGAGCGCGGCACCGGCACGGTCGGCGACGTGCTCGCCCTGCGGGCGCAGGTGCGCGGCGCGGCCGGCATCGTCACCGACGGCGGCACCCGTGACTTCGAGGTGGTCGCCGCCATGGACATCCCGACCTTCTCGCAGGGGCCGCACCCGTCGGTGCTCGGGCGCCGCCATGTGCCGTGGGMGGTCGACGTCGCCGTCTCATGCGGCGGCGCGGCCGTCGAGCCCGGCGACGTCGTCGTGGGCGACGGCGACGGCGTCATCGTCATCCCGCCCTCGCTCGCCTGGGACGTGGCCCGCGAGGCGGCAGCCCAGGAGGCGGAGGACGAGTGGGTGGCCGCACAGGTCGCGGCCGGGGCATCCGTCGACGGCCTGTTCCCCATGAACGACGAATGGCGCGCCCGCTACGAGGCGGAGCGCGAACCCGGGGGCCCCGTTGACCGCTGAGAGCAAATCGCAACTCGCCTACGGGTTCATCCGCGAGCGCATCGACGACGGGCGCTACGTTCCCGGGTACCGGCTCGTGCTCGGCCAGATCGCCAGAGAGCTCGACGTGTCGGTGGTGCCGGTGCGCGAGGCGATCCGCCGTCTCGAGGCCGAGGGGCTCGTCACCTTCGAGCGCAACGTGGGCGCGCAGGTCGCGCTCATCAAGGAGACCGAGTACCTGCACACCATGCAGACCCTCGCGATCGTCGAGGGCGCCGCCACCGCGTTGTCGGCCCCGCACCTGACGCCCGACCACCTGCGCCGGGCGCGCGAGATCAACGAGCGGATGCGGCGCACCCTCGACGACTTCGACCCGCACCGCTTCACGGAGCTCAACCTCGAGTTCCACGCCGTGCTGTTCGAGGAGTGCCCGAACCCGCACGTGCTCGACCTCGTGCATCGCGGCTGGAACCGGATGCGGATGCTGCGCGACTCGTCGTTCAGCTTCGTACCCGGCCGCGCCCGCGACTCGGTCGCCGAGCACGACCGCATCGTCGACCTCATCGAGCAGGGCGCCGACCCGGTCGAGATCGAGCTGACCGCGCGACGCCACCGCACCGCGACCCTCGACGCCGTGCTGGCCTACCAGGCGAGCCACGCCCACCTGTCCCCGAACCACCCGACCGCCGCGGCCGCCGCCGGCGCCGCACGATGAGAGCGACCACGATGACGCACCACATTCCCGACGGGCTCCCCGACCGCATCCGGCACTACATCGACGGCGAGTTCGTCGACTCGGTGGGCGGCGAGACGTTCGACGTGCTCGACCCGGTCACGAACGAGACCTACGTGCAGGCCGCCGCCGGGCAGTCGGCCGACGTCGACCGTGCGGTCGCCGCCGCGCGCCGCGCCTTCACCGACGGGCCGTGGCCCCGGATGCTCCCCCGCGCCCGGGCGCGCGTCCTGCACCGCATCGCCGACCTCGTGGAGGCGCAGGACGCCCGGCTCGCCGAGCTCGAGACCTTCGACACCGGCCTGCCGATCACGCAGGCGCTCGGGCAGGCGCAGCGGGCGGCCGAGAACTTCCGGTTCTTCGCCGACCTGATCGTGGCGCAGCGCGACGACACCTACAAGGTGCCCGGCCGGCAGGTGAACTACGTGAACCGCAAGCCCATCGGCGTCGCGGGCCTGATCACGCCCTGGAACACGCCGTTCATGCTCGAGTCGTGGAAACTCGCCCCCGCCCTTGCGACGGGCAACACGGTCGTGCTCAAGCCGGCGGAGTTCACGCCGCTCTCCGCCTCGCTGTGGGCCGAGATCTTCCGCGAGGCGGGGGTGCCCACGGGCGTCTTCAACCTCGTGAACGGGCTCGGCGAGGAGGCGGGCGACGCGCTCGTGAAGCATCCCGATGTGCCGCTGATCTCCTTCACCGGCGAGAGCCGCACCGGGCAGCTGATCTTCGCCAACGCCGCACCGTTCCTGAAGGGCCTCTCGATGGAGCTCGGCGGCAAGAGYCCCGCCGTGGTGTTCGCCGACGCCGACCTCGAGCAGGCGCTCGACGCGACCGTGTTCGGCGTGTTCTCGCTCAACGGCGAGCGCTGCACCGCGGGATCGCGCATCCTCGTCGAGCGGCCGATCTACGACGACTTCGTCGCCCGCTACGCCGAGCGCGCCCGCAACATCGTCGTCGGCGACCCGCACGACCCGGCCACCGAAGTCGGGTCGCTCGTGCACCCCGAGCACTACGACAAGGTCATGTCGTACGTCGAGATCGGCAAGGGCGAGTGCCGCCTCGTCGCGGGCGGCGGGCGCCCCGACGGCCTCGACACCGGCAACTACGTGGCCCCCACGGTGTTCGCGGATGTCGCAGCCGACGCCCGCATCTTCCAGGAGGAGATCTTCGGCCCGGTCGTCGCGATCACCCCATTCGACACTGACGACGAGGCGCTCGCCCTCGCGAACGGCGTGAAGTACGGCCTCGCCGCCTACATCTGGACGAACGACCTCAAGCGCGCCCACACCTTCTCACAGGCCGTCGAGGCCGGCATGGTGTGGCTCAACTCGAACAATGTGCGTGACCTGCGAACACCGTTCGGCGGCGTGAAGGCCTCGGGGCTCGGACACGAGGGCGGCTACCGCTCCATCGACTTCTACACCGACCAGCAGGCCGTGCACATCACGCTGAACGAGGCCCACTCGCCCCGCTTCGGCGCCCGCTGACCCTCCGACTCGCCAAGCCGAACAGACCAGACCAGACCATTCGCACCCTCCAGCAAGGACGCTGACATGCAGATCCCAGAACCCATCGTCACCGACGCCGACCCCATCCCGGCACCCGCGCACGCCATCCCCACGCCGACCGCCACGCCACCCGACATCGTGCGCTGCGCCTACATGGAACTCGTCGTCACCGACCTCGCGGCCTCCCGCGCGTTCTACGTCGACGTGCTCGGGCTCGTCGTGACCGAGGAGGACGACGAGGCGGTCTACCTGCGCTCACTCGAGGAGTTCATCCACCACAACCTCGTGCTCCGCAAGGGCGACGCCGCCGCGGTCGCCGCCTTCAGCTACCGCGTGCGCACCCCCGAGGACCTCGATCTCGCCGTCGCGTTCTACGAGGAGCTCGGCTGCCGCGTCGAGCGCCGACCCGAGGGGTTCACCCGCGGCATCGGGGACTCGGTGCGCGTCGAGGATCCGCTGGGCTTCCCCTACGAGTTCTTCCACGACGTGCAGCACGTCGAGCGGCTCGCCTGGCGCTACGACCTGTACACGCCGGGTGCGATCGTGCGGCTCGACCACTTCAACCAGGTCACGCCCGACGTGCCGCGCGCGGTGAAGTACATGGAGGACCTCGGCTTCCGCGTGACCGAGGACATCCAGGACGAGGCCGGCACCACGTACGCGGCGTGGATGCGACGCAAGCCCACCGTGCACGACACGGCCATGACCGGTGGCGACGGCCCGCGCATGCACCACGTCGCGTTCGCCACCCACGAGAAGCACAACATCATCGCGATCTGCGACAAGCTCGGCGCCCTTCGGATGTCGGACGTCATCGAGCGCGGACCCGGACGGCACGGCGTCTCGAACGCGTTCTACCTGTACCTGCGCGACCCCGACGGCCACCGCATCGAGATCTACACGCAGGACTACTACACCGGCGACCCCGACAATCCGGTCGTCACCTGGGACGTGCACGACAATCAGCGCCGTGACTGGTGGGGCAACCCGGTCGTGCCCTCGTGGTACACCGAGGCGTCGACCGTGCTCGACCTCGACGGCAACCCGCAGCCGCTCACCTCGCGCACCGACGACTCCGAGATGGAGGTCACCATCGGCGCCGACGGATTCTCGTACACGCGCAAGGGCGACGACGAGCGCGGCTTCAAGCTCGGCAACACCCTGTAGGCCGGATGCCGCGGCCGGGCCGCACTCGTCAGGCCAGGAACTCGATCGCCGCCGACTTGAAGGCCCGTGAGGTGAGCGTCGACACGTGGTCTCGCCCGGGGACCGACACGTAGTCGGCGCCCCAGTCCAGGGCGAGCTCCCGCGCGCCGACGGGGACGGGGTCCTGCTCGCCGGCGACGAAGAGCGCCGGGATGTCGCCCGGGATGAGCAGGGGCGCGCCCGAGACGCCTTCGATGCAGGCGAGCAGCGCCTCGCGGTCGGCGCCCGCCGCGATCGCGGGCCGCAGCACCTGCT
>NZ_JBFUCL010000062.1:0-13900 GCF_056405255.1 Agromyces sp. P1_H4
CGAGCTCACCGAGCTCGTCGAGCGCCTGCTCGACGTGGCCGGCCAGGCCGTGCGCCACGGCGCGGTTGAGCTCGATCACGGGCGACGGCGTCGCCGCGAGCAGGGCGTCGTACCACGCCACGATCGCCGGCCAGTCGGTGTCGTCGGCGGTCCGCGCCCGGGCGTGCACCGCCTGGATCTCGGCCTGCACCCGGTACGGCCCGACCTCGGCCGGCCGGGGCCCGCTGAGCAGCGCGAGGCCCTCGGCCACCTCGGCGGCGTTCCACCGCGTGCGGTCCTGGGTGTCGAGCGGCACGAGGTCGCCGGCGTCGTCGACCCGCGCGGCGGACCGCGCGTGCTGCAGCAGCAGGAGCGCGAGCAGGGCGCGGGCCTCGTCGGCCTCGGGCAGCAGCTCGACCAGCAGCCGCGTGAGCCGGATCGCCTCCTGCTGCAGGTCGAGCCGCAGCAGCCGGTCGCCCGAGCTGGCGAGGTAGCCCTCGTTGTGCACCAGGAACAGCACGGCGAGCACGCCGGCGAGTCGCTCGGGCAGCTGGCCGGGCGACGGCACGCGATAGGGGATGCCCGCGTGCTTGATCTTCCGCTTGGCGCGCACGATCCGCTGGCCCATGGTCGACTCGGGAACGAAGAACGCGCGCGCGATCTCGGCGGTGTCGAGGCCGCCGACCGTTCGCAGCGTCAGGGCGACGCGTGCGTCCATCGGCAGCGCGGGGTGCGCGCAGGTGAAGACGAGACGAAGCCGGTCGTCCCAGTCGGGTGCGGCCGCCGCGAGGTCGGCCGGATCGTCGGATGCCCCGCCGCCCACCAGCTCATCCATCACCAGCCACTCCTTCACCTTGCCGGCTTCGACCGCGCGTCGCCGCAGCACGTCGAGCGCCCGGTTCCTGCCAACGGTCGTGAGCCACGCACCCGGGTTGTCGGGCACGCCCTCGGTGGGCCACCGACGAGCGGCGCGCTCGAACGCGTCCGCCGCGGCGTCCTCGGCCACGTCCCAGTCGGCCGTGGCCCTGATGAGCGTGGCGACGACGCGCGTCCACTCCTCGCGATACGCCCACGCGAGTGCCTCGGCCGCGGCGCGCGCATGCGGAGGGTCGAGCACGTCAGGTGCATGGGGCGCGTCGTCGCCGGCGCTCATACGCCGACCGCGGGTTCGCTCCTCCGGCCCCGCTCGTCGGCCTCGCGCTCCTCGCGGGCGACGGGGTCCTCGTCGACGTCGAACGGCCAGAACGGCCGGAGCTCGATGCGTCCGAATCGGGCCATCGGATGCCGCCCGGCGATCTCGATCGCCTCGTCGAGGTCGCTGCAGTCGAGGATGTCGAATCCGGCGATCCACTCCTTGGACTCGGTGAACGGGCCGTCGGTCACGATGAGCTCCCCGCCACGCACCCGCACGAGGGTCGCATCATCGACGGGCCGAAGCCGGTCGCCGAGCACGCGGACTCCTCGGGCATCGACGTCGGCCGCCCACTCGCCGATGTTGTCACCCGCCGGGTCGAACGGTTCGGCGTCGGGGTCGACGGCCACGAACATCATGTATCGCATGTGCACTCCTCAGATCGCTGTTTCACACGGTATGCATGCGCGACGAACAGGGGAAGGCCGTTTCGACACCCGCGGGGCGAATCTCGGGAATCTGCTCGATCGCAGTCAGTGCGGCAGCACCAGCGAGACGCCGAGGGCGATCATGACGACGGCGATGACCCCGTCGAGCACCCGCCACGCGCGCGGGCTGCCGAGCACCCCGCCGAGGAGCCGCGCGCCGTAGGCCAGGCCGAAGAACCAGGCGATGCTCGCGAGGCTCGCGCCGAGGGCGAACGCCCATCGCCCGTCGCCGTGCGTGTTCGCGACCGAGCCCAGCAGGAACACGGTGTCGAGGTAGACGTGGGGGTTGAGCCAGGTCAGCGCGAGGCAGGTCAGCAGGGCCGCGGCGAGTCCGGTGCGACGCACGGTCGAGGTCGGCGTCCGTCTCGTCGCCGAGGGTGCATCGGTCACGACGGCTGAGCGACCGGATGCCGCGGGTGTCCCGGCCCCGGCATCCGACCGCTCCGCCCCATCCGTCGCCGCAGCGGCATCCGCCATTCCGTCACCGGCGACGAGCACCTCGCCACTCGGCCGGATCGCCCGTCGCGCCGCCAGGCAGCCGTACACGACGAGGAACGCGGCGCCCGCCCAGCGCGCGACCTCGACGAGCCACGGCACCGCGGTCAGGACGGCGCCGATCCCCGAGACCCCCACGATGATGAGCGCGAGGTCGCTGAGCGCGCAGATCGCGGCGACCGCGAACACGTGCTCGCGTCGGATGCCCTGTCGCAGCACGAAGAGGTTCTGCGCGCCGATCGCGATGATCAGCGAGAAGCCGAGGCCGAGGCCGGCGAGCACGGAGGAGATGGGCACGACGTCGACGCTACGGCGGGTCGGAGCGAGAATCCAGCTCAGGATTCTTCAGAACCATTAGCATCGCTTCAGATGGAGATCCCGCTCGACCTCGCGCGCACCCTCGCCGTCGTCATCGACGAGGGCACCTTCGACGCGGCCGCGCGCCGCCTGCGCCTGACCCCCTCGGCCGTCTCCCAGCGCGTGAAGAGCCTGGAGCAGCAGCTCGGCCGGGTGCTCGTCGTGCGTTCGAAGCCCGCCCGGGCCACCGAGGCGGGGGCGGCCGTGGTGCGCCTCTCACGTCAGATCGGGCTGCTCGAGCATGACGCGCTCGCCGTGTTCGGGGTCGAGGTCGAGCCGCGGCGGCCGGTCTCGGTCGCGCTCGCGGTGAACGCCGACTCGCTCGGCACCTGGTTCCTCCCGGCGCTGGCACGCGTCACCGAGCGGCATCCGGTGGTCTTCGACCTGCACCGCGACGACCAGGACTTCACCGCCGGGCTGCTCGAGTCGGGCACCGTGATGGGAGCGGTCACCTCGCAGGCGACGCCGGTCGCCGGATGCCTCGTGCGGCCCCTCGGGGTCATGCGGTACACCGCCGTGGCGACGCCGGCCTTCGCGGCTCGATGGTCGCTGCAGCTCGCCGGCGGCGCCGGGGAACGGCAACCGCGCGGGCACGGGCTCGCCGACGCGCTCGCCGCCGCCCCCGTGGTCGACTTCGACCGGCGTGACGACCTGCAGCGCGACCACCTGACCGCGAGCGGCGTCGACCCCGATGCGCCGCCGCGCCACTACGTGCCCGCGTCGAACGACTTCGCGATCGCCGTGAAGCTCGGCCTCGGCTGGGGCATGCTGCCCGCCTTCCAGTCCGACGCCGAGCTGGAGCGCGGGGAGCTCGTGGCGCTCGCGGGCGACCCGATCGACGTACCCCTGTACTGGCAGCAGTGGAACCTCCGCTCGACCCTGCTCGATGCGATAGCGGAGGCCCTCGCGGCGGAGGCGCAGACCGCACTTCGCCGTTGAGGTCGAAATCGCCGCACGCCGTACGTCGTACCAGCAGGATGGACGAGGAATGGAGTGCGAGATGGAGATCATGATGTTCGTGGTCGCCGACCCCGGGATCGACGGCGGCGAGGTCGACCAGGAGGCGGTGGCCGAGTGGGATCGGGTGATGGCCGAGCGCGGCGTGCTGAAGCGCGCCATGCGGCTGCGGCCGGCCGACGAGGCGAAGACGGTGCGCGTGCGGGGCGGCGAGGTGATCGTGACCGACGGCCCGTTCACCGAGTCCAAGGAGTGGATCGCCGGCTACTGCCTGCTCGAGGTCGCCGACCTCGCCGAAGCGGAGGCCATCGCGGCCGGCGACCTGCTCGCCCGCTTCGGCGCGCTCGAGCTGCGTCCCGTCTGGCCGCTCGGATCGGAGGACTGACGTGGAGTTCCTGTTCTTCATCGCGACCGATCCCGAAGCCGAACCGTACAGCGAGACCGGGGGGCTCACCATCGACGAGTGGGTCGACGAGATGACTCGTCGCCGGGTCTCGATCACGGGTGATCGTCTCCGCCCRCCCGAGCATGCACGCACCGTGCGCGTGCGTGGCGAGGACGCGATCGTGACCGACGGCCCGTTCACCGAGTCGAAGGAGTGGATCGCCGGCTACGACGTCATCGAGTGCGCTGACCTCGACGAGGCCATCGAGATCGCGTCGAAGCATCCGATGGCCCGATTCGGCCGGATCGAGGTGCGTCGCGCCTGGCCGCTCGGAGCCCCGGACGAGTAGGCGCGAGCGGGTCTAGCGCCTGCGCTGCGCCTGTGCAACCCCGTGACTTCACAGGCCTCGCGGCGTTGACTGGTTCTCAGAGCGCGGCAGACCGCCACCGCTCGGGAAGGAGTTCGACGATGGGTGTCGACGACCGCATTGAGAACACTGCTGAAGACCTCAAGGGCAAGACCAAGGAGGCCGCAGGCAAGGTCACGGACAACGAGCGACTCGAGGCCGAGGGCAAGATGGACCAGGCCAAGGCGGACATGAAGAACACCGCCGAGGACGTGAAGGACGCCTTCCGCGACGACCGCTGACGACCTGCGGGCAACCGCAGTCGCCTGGACGCCCGCGTCACCGACCCTCGAGGTCGGGGCGCGGGCGTCCGCCGTGTCAGGCGAAGAGGCGCTGCAGGCGCTGGATGCCCTCGAGCAGCGGGGCGTCGCCGAGCGCGTAGCTGAAGCGCAGGTAGCCGCTCGGGCCGAACGCCTCGCCTGGCACCGCCGCGACGTCGGCCCGCTCGAGCATGAGGTCGGCGAGCTCGAGCGACGTGGTCGGCGTGACCCCGCCCCACTCGCGGCCGAGCAGGCCCGTGACGTCGGGATAGACGTAGAACGCGCCCTGCGGCACCGGCACGGTGATGCCGTCGATCTTCGACAGCTCCGCGACGATCGTGCGCCGGCGGCGGTCGAAGGCGCGTCGCATCTCCTCGACCGTGTCCTGCGGGCCGGTGAGGGCGGCGATCGCCGCGCGCTGCGAGATGTTGGACACGTTCGACGTGAGGTGGGACTGCAGGTTGGCGGCGCCCTTGATGACGTCGGCGGGGCCGACCATCCAGCCGAGGCGCCAGCCGGTCATGGCGTAGGTCTTGGCGACGCCGTTCACGAGGATCGTGCGGTCGGCCAGCTCGGGCACGGCCTCGACGATCGAGACGGCACGCGGCGGCACGCCGTCGACGTCGTCGGCGTAGGTGAGGTTCTGGTAGATCTCGTCGGACACGACCCAGATGCCGTGCTCGAGCGCCCACTCGCCGATCGCCCGCACCTGCTCGGGCGCGTACACCGCGCCCGTCGGGTTCGACGGCGAGACGAAGAGCAGCACCTTCGTGCGCTCGGTGCGCGCGGCCTCGAGCTGCTCGACCGTGACGAGGTAGCCCTGGTCGGCGCCGGCGAACACGTCGACCTGCCGTCCGCCCGCGAGCTTGATCGCCTCGGGATAGGTGGTCCAGTAGGGGGTCGGCACGAGGACCTCGTCGCCCTCGTCGAGCAGCACCTGGAACGCCTGGTACACGGCCTGCTTGCCGCCGTTCGTGACGACGACCTGGCTCGCGCCGACCTGGAGGCCCGAGTCGCGCAGCGTCTTCGCCGCGATGGCCTCCCGCAGCTCGGGGAGGCCGGCCGCGGGCGTGTAGCGGTAGTTCTTCGGGTCGCGCGTCGCGGCCAGCGCGGCCTCGACGATCGACTCGGGCGTGGCGAAGTCGGGCTCGCCCGCCGCGTAGGAGATGACGGGGCGCCCCTCGGCCTGGAGGGCCTTGGCCTTCGCGTCGACCTTCAGGGTCGCGGACTCGGCGATGGCGGCGATGCGGGCGGAGAGACGGGCGCGTTCGGTCACGGGAGCAAGCCTACGATGCGCCGGGCAGCGCCCGGAGGAGAAAAGACTGGGACGATCGTCCCAGTTCATGTACGCTGCTCCCCGTGATGGCGCGAACCCGACGGGGTCTCCTCGCCGGCGTCGCGCTCACGGTCCTCGTGGCGCTGGGCGCCGGCGTCGCAGTCGTGCTCGGCGACGAGCTCGGCATCCGCAGCGAGCCGTCGGACGTCCCCTCCGAGACGCTCGTGGCCACGCCGGAGACGCCCGCCGTCACCCCGCCGGCCTTCACCGACATCACCGCGCCCGCGACGGTGCGCATGGGGCTGGCCGTCGACGAACTCCGCGATGCGGTCGCCGACGCGGGAACGACCGACGGCACCACGACACTCGACATCGTCGTGGGCGACGGCGATGACGACGACGAGACCTACCGGCTCGAGGGGGCACCGGGGGAGCTGCGCCTCTTCGCGGCATCCGAGGCCGGCGCGACGCTCGGTGTCTACGACCTCGCCGCCGCCGTGCGCGACCGTCGCAGCGTGACCGAGCACCTCGGCGAGGCGGTCGACTCGCGCCTCGGATTCCGTATGGTCGACCTCGGCGCGGTCGGCGTGGCCGTCGACGAACCGGCGTGGGCCGCCGGGGACGACTACTCGCACAACTCGAAGGCGTTCGCCGACGTCATCCTCGCGGACGCRCCCTACATCGACGAGGCGGCGCTCGACGTCGCCCGCGAGGAGTTCGAGACGTACGTGCGCCACGCGCTCGCCGAGGGCTACAACGCCATCGCGATCCCGGGCTTCATCGAGTACCTCACCTTCTCGGGCGTCGGCGACGGCACCGAGGTCTACGACGCCGACGACACCCACGTGGCGCGGGCCGAGGCGATGCAGGAGGCGTTCGGCCCGATGTGGGAGTACGCGCACGACGCCGGGCTCGCGGTGTACTTCCGCACCGACATGCTCACGCTCACCACGCCGCTCGAGGAGTACCTCGTCGACCGGTTCGGCAGCCTCGCCACCGACGACCCCGGGTTCTGGGACGTCTACGCCGCAGGACTCGACGAGCTCTACGCCGCGATGCCCTACCTCGACGGCGTGCTCATCCGCATCGGCGAGGCCGGCCGGGTCTACGACCTGCCCGGCTGGGACTACTACTCCGAGCTCGCCGTCACGAGCGTCGACTCCGTGCGCGCGATGCTCACGGCGCTGACCGAGCAGGCCGAGCGCGTCGACCGCGAGGTGATCTTCCGCACGTGGAGCGTGGGCGTCGGCGCCGTCGGCGACATGCACACGAACGACGCGTCGTACGAGGCGGTGCTTGGCGGCATCGACTCCGACGCGCTCATCGTCTCGACCAAGTACACGCTGGGCGACTTCTACAGCCACCTGCCGCTGAACCACACCCTCGAGATCGGGGAGCAGCGCCGCATCGTCGAGTTCCAGAGCCGGCGCGAGTTCGAGAACTTCGGCGCGTTCCCGAACGACCTCGGCGTGCTCTACCAGGAGGCGCTGCAACGGTTCATCGCCGCGAACCCGCGCGTCGAGGGCATCTGGACCTGGACGCAGGACGGCGGGCCGTGGCGCGCCGGGCCGCTCTCCCTCGAGCTGAAGGCCGGATTCTGGCAGCTCTACGAGCTCAACACCGAGCTGGCCGGGCGCCTCGCCCGCGATCCCGATGCCGACCCCGCGGCGATCACCGCCGACTGGGCGCGGCGCTGGTTCTCCGACGACCCCGCGACCGTGCGGGCGATCGGCGAGGCGATGGCCTCCTCACGTGAGGCGATCACCGACGGGTTGTACATCGGCCCGTTCGCCGACCGCCGCGTCTTCGCCGTCGGGCTCGAGCCGCCGCCCATGATGTGGATCTTCGAGTGGGACATCGTCACGGGCGACAGCGCGGTGCTCGACGTCATCTACGAGATCAGCCGCGACGAGCTCGACGAGGCGATCGCGGGCGGCGACCGGGCCCTCGCGGCCGTGCAGCGCATGCACGATTCGATCGAGGCGACGGATGCCGCGACCTGGCGTGACCCCGAACTGCGCGCCGCGTTCCTCGACACCCTCGACTACCAGGCGTCGACCTACGAGATGCTCGGCGACGACCGCGAGATGTTCCTGCGCCAGGCGCAGTGGCACGACACCGGCGATCAGGGAGCGTACGAGCGGTGGGATGCCGCGCGGCAGGCGTTCGAGGCATCCGCCGCAGCCCATGAGGCCGCCTACGCCGGCGACCCGTACTACCCGGCGTACAACCTCACGGCCGCGGAGCTCGGCGTGCAGCGCGCGGAGCGCGACCTGCCCATGGCCTGGGCCGCGCGGGTGCTCGTCATCCTGCTCGCCGCGTGGCTCGGCTACGGGATCGCGGCGGGATCCGGACGGGTGCGCTGGCCTGGCGCCCGCGCGGCCCGCGCACTGTGGGTCGCGGCGACGCGGCCGTGGCGTGCAGCCGAGGTCACCGAAGGGCTCGGTCGCCTGGAGCGCGTGCTCGTGGTCGCGGTGCCCGCCCTCGCCCTGGCGTTGAGCCGGGGCATCCAGACCTGGTTCCTCGCACCGTCGCACCTGCTCGTGACGCTCGGCGCGTGGCTGGTCTTCGTGCTCGTCCTGCTCGCGGTGCTGCGGCGGCGCTCGGCGTGGCCCGTGCTCGCGGCCGTCGGCGGCGCGGCGATCCTCAGGGTCGTGCTGCTGCTCGTGGTGCTCGCGCCCACCGGTCCCGGCGGCTACTGGTTCGGCTTCTGGACCGACCCCGATGCGCGCAACGCCTACATCACGGTCGCGTTCGCCGCGTTCGGCTGGGTGCTCGTGGCCGGCGCATGGGCGCTCGCCACCCAGGTCGGCGCGCTGCGTGCCGTGGGCGCGGTCGTGGCCGGAGCGGGGGCCGTGCTGGCGGCGTTCGGCAGCTTCATCGGCCTCATCGGACTCGAGGTGGCCCTCACCGCGTGGAACGACGAGATGGGCCTGCTGCCATGGGGCCTCTCGCGCATCCTCGGCATCAGCGTCTACCTCGACATCCCGGCCGACACGGCCTGGTGGGCCGCGATCGCGGGCGGCGTGCTCGTGGTCGTCGGCGTGCTCCTCGTGCTCCTCGGGGGGCGCCGTCGCCGCGCACGGGTCGCGGGATCGCCTGCCTGATCGGACCCGGCGACCGGCACGTCAGAGGTTCTGGCCGATGTCCCAGAGCCGGTCGGGACGGCCGTCGATGGCCTCCGACACCGCGAGCGCCTGGTCGTCGGAGAGCGACGCCACGTAATCGACCACACCGCGCCCGACGCCGAGCTGCATGACCTCGCTCGCGTCGGGGATCGGCACGCCGTCGGGTCGCGCGGCGCGGACGCGCGCGTAGCCGTCGGTGGCGAGCTCGACGAGCTCCTTGAGGCGCTGCGGCACGCGGTGCCGGTCGAAGTCGTCGGTCACCCACGCCGTGAGGCCCTTCACGGCACGCGTGAGCACCCGGCTCAGGCCGCGCTGGTACATCGCGATGTCGGCGCGGTCGAGGATGAAGTGCCGGTGCACGAACTTCAGCACCTCCACCTCGTGCCAGGCGAGTCGGTCGAGGGTGACCAGCCCGGTGCGGGCCTCGGCTGCCGGCGCCGGCACCACCGAGGTCTGCAGGTGGGTGATCCAGCGGTTCGTGAACGACGAGAGCGCCCGCTCCGACGCGATCGACCCGTCGAACGGGATGGCGAGCAGCCCGTCGACCAGGTCGTCGGCGACGACGTCGACGGCCTCGGCGAACGCGTCATCGTCGGCCACCCACGCGTCACTGCGGTGCAGCTTGCGGCGCAGTCCCTCGATCGCCGCGCCCGGCGGCGCCGACCGGAGCGCGAGCGCCTCGTCGTCGAGCTCGCGCAGGTCGGACCATCCCTCGATCCAGCCCCGGAACTCGCGCGCCACGGCGCCCTGGCTGAGCAGGCCCGCCCGGTAGAAGTCGTCGACGTCGTGGATGGAGTACGCGATGTCGTCGGCGAGGTCCATGATCGAGCACTCGAGCGACTGCGCCAGCGCGGGCAGTCCACGGCGCGCCTCGACGAGGTCGACGGCGTCGAGGTCGTACGCCGAGAACTTCGCCACGTCGACGCCGCCGTCGACCCGACGCATCCCGCGGGGGAGTGGACCCGTGCCGAGGCCGCGCGCGTCGACGAAGCGGGTCCACGGGTACTTCGCGACGGCGGCGCGCACCGCCGCGGTGAGGTTGAGCCCGTGGGGCGACGACTCGGTCACGTCGAGCGTCGCGATGATGCGGTAGGTCTGCGCGTTGCCCTCGAACCCGTCGGCGAGGCCGAGCGTCTCGCGGGCGAGCCGATCGAGCACGCGTTCGCCGAGGTGTCCGAACGGCGGGTGGCCGAGGTCGTGCGCGCTCGCCGCGGCCTGCACGACCACGGCGTCGCAGCCGTGCTCGACGGCGAGCGGATACGCCGGCGACGCGGCATCCGACAACGCCACCGCGATGGCGCGTGAGACGGCGGTGACCTTGATGGAGTGCGTGAGCCGGTTGTGGATGAGCGGGCCCGCTCCCGGCTGCGCGATCACCTGGGTGACCGCCGACAGCCGGGAGAAGTACGGCGAGAAGCGGATGCGCTCGAGGTCGAGCCGGAACTGCGAGTGCTCGCCCGTGACCTCGACGATGCTCCGCGGCTCGACGATCCGGCGCGCTGCCCGCTCTGCTGTCATGCCCTCAATCTAAGCGGGCCTCAGCGCGCGCTGGTCTTCAGCTCGCGGCCGTGCACGGTGAGTGCGTAGATCACGAGGATGTCGATGGTCAGCACGATGAGCGACCACCACGGCTGCGTCGGGATGGTGAACAACTGCCCGATGCCGTTGAAGGCGACGAAGATGACCGCCACCACCCGGGCCCACGTGGCGCCCGAGAAGAGCGCGCCCGCGACGAGGATCAGCGCGATGCCCGTGATCAGGTGCCACCAGCCCCAGCCCTGCACGTCGAACACGACGAGGCCGCCCTCGATGCGCAGGAAGTAGGCGCTCGATGGCGCCAGCAGGGCTGTCAGCCCGTGCAGGGCGCTGAACACGCCGGCGATGAGCAGGAGGATGCCGGCGAACCAACCCCAGCCGACCCAGCCGGTGACCTCGTTGTCAGCCATGGGAACCACACCCTTTCGATGGGATGATGCGCCGGGGCATCCGCGGCGGCGCGGTGCTGCTCCGCCCACCGTAGGGCCGCTCCGGATGCCGCGGCATCACGCCGATCGGGTGAAACCCCGATCGGCGTGACGGAACCCGCTACCGCGAGTGGGCGACCTTCAGCTCGCGTCCGTGCACCGTCAGCGCGTAGATCACGAGGATGTCGAGGGCGAGCACGATCAGCGACCACCACGGCTGCACGGGCAGCAGGAAGAGCTGGCTGACGCCGTTGATCGCGGCGAGCACGATCGCCGTCACGCGGGCCCATCCGGCACCGGTGAAGAGCGCGAGGCCTACGAGGATCAGCGCGGCGCCGATGATCACGTGCCACCACCCCCAGCCCTGCACGTCGAGGAGCACGAGGCCGCCCTCGCCGAGCACGAAGTACGAGCTGCTGGGCAGGAACACGGCGATGAAGCCGTAGATCGCGTCGATCACGCCGGCGATGATCAGCATGATGCCGGCGAACCAGCCCCATCCGACCCAGCCGGTCACCTGTGTGTCACTCATGGGAACCACTCCTTCCGTGCATGGATGCGCGCGGCACGCCGGCGCGGTGTGCCGCCACGGTATGGCGCGCGTGGATGCCACGGCATCATGCGGATCGAATGAACCGATCCGGGCACGGTTTGGCCGTGGGGCATCCGTCGCCTAAACTTGCTGAGGTTGCGGATATCGGCCAAGCTTCCCCATGCCTGTTTACGGGTGAAGCGCGGCCGCAGAAGCGATCCCACGGAGGTCGATGCCTCCATAGGGCGGTGGCTCAATTGGTAGAGCAGCGGTCTCCAAAACCGCAGGTTGCAGGTTCGAGTCCTGTCCGCCCTGCGAGCCGGCAGTGACTGCCGGCCCACGAAAGGTGTACGAGGTGGCACGCAAGATCATCGACGAACCCAGCGAGGACGTCGTCGCCAACGCGAAGCGCGACCGCGCAGCGCGTCGGAACCCCTTCGCGAGGATCGCGCTGTTCATCCGGCAGGTGATCGCCGAGCTCAAGAAGGTCGTCACGCCGACTCGCAAGGAGCTCGTCAGCTTCACCGTCGTGGTGCTCGTGTTCGTCATCATCATGATGGCGCTCGTGTGGGGCCTCGACCAGATCTTCGGCTGGCTCGTGCTGTACGTCTTCGGAACACCGGGAGCCTGATCGGGCTCCTGGCCCGAACATCCGGCCGCCCCGAGGGCGGAACGAAGCAAAGGAAGCAAGAAGTGTCGAAGACTGAGCGCGACGACGTCGACTGGGCCACCGCTGCCGAGCAGTCCTCAGAGGTCGAGGAGGCCCAGGAGGGCGACACGGCCGAGCACGACGAGGAGTCGGTGGAGCCCGCCGAGCACCGCGCGGTGCACATCGTCGACGACGAGGGCAACGACATCGACCTCGACGCCGTGCTCGACGCGATGGCCGAGGCCAGCGACCCCGAGGCCGACGCCGTGATCGACGACGCCCTCGACATCGACTCCGAGGACGAGGCGCTCGCCGCCGCCGAGGCCACCCAGGAGGAGGCCGACGAGGTCGCCGACCCCTACGAGGAGTTCCGCGCCGAGCTGCGGTTCCTTCCGGGCAAGTGGTACGTCATCCACTCCTACGCGGGCTTCGAGCGCCGCGTGAAGGCGAACATCGAGCAGCGACGCGAGTCGATGGCCATGGCGGACTACATCTACCAGGTCGAGGTCCCGATGGAAGACGTCGTCGAGATCAAGAACGGCCAGCGCAAGATGGTCACCCGCGTGCGCATCCCCGGCTACGTGCTGGTGCGCATGGACCTCAACGAGGAGAGCTGGTCGGTCATCCGCCACACTCCCGGCGTCACGGGCTTCGTGGGCAACGCCCACAACCCGACCCCCCTCCGCTTCGAGGAGGCCTTCGGCATGCTGAAGAGCCTCGTCGAGATCAAGGACGTCGCACCCGTCAAGGGCGCGAAGGCCGGTGCGGCCGCCGGTGCGGCGCGCGCCATCCCCGCCGAGGTCGACTTCGAGGTCGGCGAGACCATCACCATCAAGGACGGCTCGTTCGCCGGCCTTCCCGGCACGATCAGCGAGATCAAGCCCGAGAGCGGCAAGCTCACGGTGCTCGTGTCGCTGTTCGAGCGCGAGACCCCGGTCGAGCTCAGCTTCGACCAGGTCACCAAGCTCTAACCACTCACAGCCAGCGCGCAGCGGCCCTCCGGTATCATCGGGGGGTTGTGCTGCGTCCAGCACACCGACCACCGCAACCCGGATCCGCCGGGCCTGCGGGAGAGTGCCCCGATCGGGGCGTTCGATCAGAAAGAGAGAAATCATGGCACCGAAGAAGAAGGTCACTGGTCTGATCAAGCTTCAGATCAAGGCCGGCGCCGCGAACCCGGCCCCGCCCATCGGCCCGGCCCTGGGTCAGCACGGCGTGAACATCATGGAGTTCTGCAAGGCGTACAACGCGCAGACCGAGTCGCAGCGCGGCAACGTGATCCCCGTCGAGATCACCGTCTACGAGGACCGCTCGTTCACCTTCGTCCTGAAGACCCCGCCCGCCGCGGAGCTCATCAAGAAGGCCGCCGGCGTCGCCAAGGGCTCCGGCGTCCCGCACACCACCAAGGTCGGCAAGCTGACCACGGCGCAGGTGCGCGAGATCGCCGAGGCGAAGATGGTCGACCTCAACGCGAACGACCTCGACGCCGCGTCGAAGATCATCGCGGGCACCGCCCGTTCGATGGGCATCACGGTCGAGTAATCGCCTCGGGCCCACCCGACGCCGTCGTGTGTCACGGGCCCCGAACGGATGCCGCGGCATCCGCTCACCCAGAACTCTCATTCGTGGCAGCGCCCGCCAGGCGCAGATGACCACACTCTCTCAAGGAGAAGCAACATGGCACAGAAGTCCAAGGCCTACCGGGCCGCGGCCGACAAGATCGAGGCCGGCAAGTTCTACACCCCGACCGAGGCCGTCTCCCTCGCGAAGGAGACCGGCTCGGCGAAGTTCGACTCGACCGTCGAGGTCGCGCTGAAGCTCGGCGTCGACCCCCGCAAGGCCGACCAGATGGTGCGCGGCACCGTCATCCTCCCGCACGGCACCGGCAAGAC
>NZ_JBFUCL010000063.1:0-13713 GCF_056405255.1 Agromyces sp. P1_H4
CGGTACTGCGCCCCGGTGGTGATCACGACCGACCTGGCGTGCACGAGGCGGCCGTCGGCCAGCGTGAGCGTGAGTGGATCGCCCGAGTCCTGCAGGCCGGCGACCTCGCACGGGGCGAACACCCGCACGCCGAACTTGAACGCCTGCAGCGAGGCCTGCCCCGTGAGCGCGTCGCCGCCGCCGTGGGCGAGGGGTCGAGCGCCGTCGCCTCGGTGCACCGGGCGCTGGCCGACGTCACCTGAGCCGCTGAGGGCACACCTCAGGCGACCCGGGGTTCGTCGTGGCGCGCGGCCACCCCGGCGTCGCCAGCATCGTTCCATCGCGGCGCACGGCGAGCACGTCGATCTGCTCGCGGCCGGTCGCCTCGTCGAGGGCGGCCACGCCCCCGGCGACGATCGCGGTGGCCATGACGTCGGCGGTGACGATGTCCGCCGCGGCGACGCTGACCTGCACGAACGACGCGTCACTCACGTCGGTGGGCGACCAGATGTGGTCGCCGCGCTCGGCCGTGCCCGACGTCGCGACCGCGCGCCGAGCGCCATCGCCACCGCMATCGCCATCGCCATCGCCGCCGGCACCGCCTCCGAGTGCCATCGACGCCAGGAGCGTCCGGTGGTCCCGCGGGTCGACGATGCCGATGATCCACGCCGAGCCGACGGCGCGCGCACCGCTGACGAGCACGTCCCCACCGGCATCCACTCCCCACTCGTCGACCCCCGTCGCCGCGATCGCCTCCCCCGCCTCGGCGATGGCAAGGGCCTTCACGACACCGTTCAGGTCGATCACCCCGTCGGCCCGGTGCGGCGTGAACGCGCCACCCGTGCGCCCTCGCCATTCCACGGCGAGCGCGTAGGCGTCGCGGAGCTCCACGCTCGCGTCGACCAGGGCGAGCTCGCCCCTGGCGACCCTGCTCAGCTCGGAGTCGGGCCGATACAGGCTGCACCGGCGGTCCCACCGCTCGAAGACGGATGCCGCGACCGCCGTCGCGCGTGCCGCCACCACCTCGCCTCCGCCCGCGCGCACGCTCACGACCGTGCCCATCGCGGCGAACGCGTTCGGCGGAAGCGTTCGATCGGTCATCATCAGAACCCCGCGGCGTCGAGCGCGGCCTGGAGGGACTGCACGTAGGCGTCGCTCGTGTAGGTGGCGCCGCTGACGAAGGAGACCGACGCGGACTGCGACTGGAGCACCTCGTCCCGCAGGATCGGCGCGGCCCGGTTGCTGATCGACACCGAGCGTCCGTCGTGGTCGGTGAGCTGCAACGGCGTGACGTCGGTGATGGTGCCGCCCGAGATCGTGACCTGCACCTGCACGTCGCCGAACCGGGTGCCGACGGTCGCGCCCGCGTAGGTGCCGTCGGCGACACCGGATGCGGCCTGCTGGGTCGTCGAGCCGGTGGCGGCGGCATCCGTCGCGTCGGTCGCCCCGCTCGACGAACCCGACGAGGCATCCGTGCCGCCCGTCGTCGTCGAGGTCCCGCCGTTCGACGCGGCGGTCGGGGCGGGATCGGTGCCCGCCGTGCCGAGCTGCCAGCCCGTGAGGAGGACCGCGGCCGAGGCCGCGGACGCGATGACGAGTGCTCGTGCCCTCACCAGTCGAACCTCTCGTGGTGGATCTGCTCGGGACGCAGGCCCGCCGCCCGGGCCTCGGCCACGACCGCCTCGGACCAGCCCAGCGGACCGCACACGTAGACGTCGGAGTCGACGACGGCCGGCGCGAACTCGACGAGCGAGAGTCCCTGCCGTTCGGCGTCGGCGCTCAGCCATCCCGCACCGCGCGGACCCGGGATGGTGATGAGGGTGGCGCCCCGCGCCCGGCACAACTCGCCCATCTCCTGCAGCAGCCATCCCTCGTCGGCGCTCCTGGTGCGCAGGAGCACCGTCGCCTCCCCCGGCCGGAAGCGCGCCAACTCGAGCAGCGACCTGACCGGCGTGACGCCGATGCCCGCCGCCACGAGCACCAGGCGGCTCCGGCTGCGGGATGCCTCGCTGAAGATGCCATACGGCCCCTCGAGCGCGACGCGCGTCCCGGGCCGGATGCTCGCCAGCCCCGCCGAGCCATGACCGAGGGCGCGCACCGTGATCCGGAGCGCTCCGCCCCGCGGCGCCGCCGACAGCGAGTATGGGTGCGCCTGCCACCACTGCCCTCGGGTCAGGAACCGCCACACGAAGAACTGCCCGCCGGTGGCGCCGAGCCGCTCGAGGTCGTCGCCGCGCAGCTGGATCGAGACGACGCCGTCGCCGGCCGGCCCCACCGGCTCGACCGCCTCGACCACGAGCCGGTGTCGCAGGGTTCGGTACGCGGGCATGCCGAACCGGTACACGACGACGGCCGCGAACGCCGCGATCGTGAGCAGCAGCCAGTACCACCGCTGCCACGTCCCCTCGGCGAACAGCCCGCCGAGGCTGAACTGATGGGGCAGCGCGGCGAGCACCGCCCCGTAGACGAGCAGGTGGATGCCGTGCCACACCTCGTACCGGAACCGTCGGCGCACGGCGACCAGCGACGTGACGACGATCGCGACRAAGAGCCCGAGGCCCAGTACCGCGAGCGGGATGTCGGGCGTGTTCCACAGTGCGACGACCTCGCCGATGAGCCCGCTGCCGTCGGCCACCGCATACCCGGCCACGAGCAGCACCGTGTGCGCGAGCAGGAGGTACAGCACCGGCTTGCCGAGCTTGCGGTGCAGGCCCATCGCGGCATCCTGCCCGACGGCCCGCTCGATGAGCGGCACGCGGGCCGCGAGCACGAGCATGACGAGCACGAGGTCGGTCGCGACGAGCCCGGCCACGATCCCGAGCGCCGTCAGGGCGCCGCCGGGATCGCCGATCCCCATCGCCCCGCCGTCGGCGAGGAACAGCGCGACCGCCACGGCCACGGTGGCCACCGCGGCGGCCTGCAGCAGGTCGACCCGCCACAGGCGACGCGAGGCCCTGCGCCGCTCGGGCGCCGCGACGTCTCGCGATCCGCGCTCGAGGCCCCGTGCGTCGTGCAGGAGGAATGCCATGAGGACATGGTCGGCGCCGACGCTATCGACCCCCATTGGACCGCCCGGGCATTGGCTGGGAACGCGATCCTCCGCCGCCCAGGCCGGGCTCCACCTCAGCCCGCGACGCCGGCCCGCCCGCCGAACCGGCGCGCCACGGCGGACCCGGCCAGCACCACGGCGACGCCCACGGCGCACCCGATGACCGTCTCGATCACGCGATCGGCGACGAGGCCRCCGAGATCGACGGGAGCCGCGATCCACGCCACCACGAGCGCGAGCGGCGTGATGCAGAGCAGCGCGGCCCCGTAGTGCCGGCCCACGAGGATCTCGGCGCCGAACTGGGCGACGCCGACCACGAGCACGAGCAGCCACACCGGCGGGGCGGGCCAGAGCACCAGTGCCGCGACCACCACGCCGCCGACGGTGCCGAGCACGCGGTGCACCGCCCGAGACAGCGAGTGCGCCGCGCCGGCCGGCGGCACCACCGCGATGACGCTCACCACCGCCCAGTACGGATGCCCCGGTCCGAAGGCCAGCGCGAGCGCTCCGGCGACGAGCGCACCCGCACCGTTMTGCCCGACGCTCAGCCAGACGCGCGGATCGCGCACGGCACCCGGGCGGGGAACCGGCGCCCTCGGCAGGTCCTTCAGCACGGCGCGCGTCGCCTCACTCCCGAAGCGACGCAGGAGCCAGCCCGACAGGGTGAGGGCCACGGCGAAGGCGGCCGACACGACAGCGATGCCGATGCGGAGCACGACCTCGCCGGCGGGCGTCGGCACCTGCGCGCAGACGAGGAGCCCGAACACGAAGAACAGCGTGGTCGGCGGCGAGAGCGGGGCGGCGTTCACGACCACGACGCCCCCCGCGATCACGGCCACGAGCACGATCGCCTCGACCCACAGCGGGGCGGATGCCGCGGCCAGCGCCGTGCCCGCAGCGACGCTCACGACGAGGCCGGTCGCCGCCACGATCACGGTGCGTGCGCGCACCCGGTACCGCTCGCCACGACCGAAGATCGCGGCCATGCCGCCGAACGCCGCATACGGCGCCAGGTCGGGGCGCCCGGCGAGCACGAGGATCGCGAGCGGCACGACCGCCGCGACGGCCGCGCGGAACGCGACCTCGACCTCGAGGCCGCGCCACCCACGCGACCTCGCGGCGGACTCGCCCGCGGTCACAGCTTCTCGATCGGCGCGATCTTGATCAGGAGCTTCTTCTGGCCCGCCGTGTCGAAGGCCACGTGGGCGATGCGCTTGGTGCCCTCGCCCGTGACCTGGGTGACCTTGCCGTCGCCGAAGTCGACGTGCCGGATGCGGTCGCCGGCCGCGAGCGTGAGGTCGCCGTTGTCGCGCACCGTGCCCGTGACCCGGTTCGCCCACTCGGTCTTGGGGCCGGCACTCCTGGTGACGCTGAACCGCTCGAGGTCGCGGTCGCGGGTGCCCCACGCCCCGCCCTGCCCCGGACCGCGCCGGGCGTTGAGCGCCCGCGGCTGGGTGCCGCCGCGGGAGTTGGCCATGCCCGGCGACTGCTTCCAGTCGATGAGCCCCTCGGGGATCTCGCTGAGGTAGCGCGACGGCATCGCTACGGCCACCTCGCCGAACTGCGCTCGGCTCATCGCCAGTGAGAGGAAGAGGCGCTTGCGGGCGCGGGTGATGCCGACGTAGAACAGGCGCCGCTCCTCGGCAGGACCGCCAGGCTCGGACGCGGACATCTGGTGCGGCAGCAGGCCCTCCTCGAGCCCGGTGAGGAACACCGCGTGGTACTCGAGGCCCTTCGCCGTGTGCAGCGTCATGAGGGAGACCGTGCCCGATGCGTCGTCGAGCTCGTCGGCCGCGGCGACGAGCGACACCTGCGTGAGGAAGTCGACGAGCGTCGCGCCGGGGTTCTCGCGATCGAAGTCGCGGGTCTGGGCGACGAGCTCCTCGACGTTCTCGGCCCGCGTCTCGTCTTGTGGGTCGCGGCTGTTGCGCAGCGCGTCGATCAGGCCCGAGCTCTCGAGCAGGAACACGAGCACGTCAGAGACCTTCGAGGCGCCCTCGTTGGTGCCCGCCGCGACGCCTGCCGCCGACGGCACGAGCATGGCGGCCGCCTCGTCGAGCACGTTCGCGAGCCGAAGGATCGCGCCCGTGACCTTCGGGCCGAGCCCGAGCCCGTCGGCGGCGCGCATCGCCTGCCGGAACGTCAGCGCGTTCTGCTCGGCGAAGCTCGCGAGCGACGTCTCGGTCGCCGGGCCGATGCCGCGCTTGGGCGTGTTCAGGATGCGCCGCAGGGCGAGCTCGTCGAGCGGGTTCGCCACGGCGATGAGATACGCCATCGCGTCCTTGATCTCGGCGCGCTCGTAGAACTTCGTGCCGCCGACGACGCGGTAGGGCAGCGCCGAGCGCACGAAGATCTCTTCGAGCGCACGCGTCTGCGCGTTGGTGCGGTAGAACACGGCGATGTCGCGATAGGCCACGCCGGCGCGGTGCAGCACCTCGATCTCATCGGCGACGAACTGGGCCTCGTCGTGGGCCGTGTACCCGGTGTAGCCGGTGATCTGGTCGCCATCTCCGTCGGCCGTCCAGAGTTTCTTCTCCTTGCGGTCGAAGTTGTTCGAGATCACCGCGTTCGCCGCCGACAGGATGTTCTGCGTCGACCGGTAGTTCTGCTCCAGGAGCACGACCTTCGCACCGGGGAAGTCGCGCTCGAACTCGACGATGTTGCGGATGTCGGCACCGCGGAACGCGTAGATCGACTGGTCGGAGTCGCCGACGACGGTGAGGCTCGCGCCCGGGATGCCGCCCGAGGCATCCACCAGCGGAGCCACGTTGACGCCGTGCTGCTCCATCTCGACCACGCGGTCGGCCGGGACCGGCTGGGTGAGCTCCCGGATGAGCGAGTACTGCGCGTGGTTCGTATCCTGGTACTCGTCGACCAGGATGTGGCGGAACCGCCGCTGGTAGAGCGAGGCCACCTTGGGGAACGCGCGGAAGAGGTAGACCGTCTCGGCGATGAGGTCGTCGAAGTCGAGGGCGCTGGCGTCGCGGAGCCGCCGCGTGTACTGCCGGAAGATCTCGAGGAACATGACCTCTTGCGGGTCGCTCGTGTTCGCGTTGCGCGCGTACGTCTCGACGTCGGCCAGCTCGTTCTTCAGCTTCGAGATCTTCGCCTGGGCGCTCGCGGGCGTGAAGCCCATCGTGTCGGCGTCGAGCTCCTTGATGATGCGCTTGAGGATCGTGCGCTGGTCGGCGGAGTCGTAGATCGTGAACGTCGAGGAGAGCCCGATCGACTCGGCCTCGCGCCGGAGGATGCGCACGCACGCCGAGTGGAACGTCGAGATCCACATGCCGCTCGCGCTCTCGCCGAGCAGTGCCTGCACCCGCTCGCGCATCTCGGCGGCGGCCTTGTTCGTGAACGTGATCGCGAGGATCTGGCTCGGCCAGGCCTCGCGGCTCTCGATGAGGCTCGCGATGCGGTGCGTGAGCACCCTGGTCTTGCCGGATCCCGCGCCCGCGACGATGAGCAGGGCCTGGCCGCGGTACTCCACGGCCTCCCGCTGCTCGGGGTTCAGCCCGTCGGTGAGGCGCGAACCGGTCGTGGTGGAGGGTGCGGAGGGCGCCTCGCGCCAGCCGGCCGGGTCGTCGGGGTCGAGGATCAGCGTCATGTCCCTGCAATTCTAGGCGCGGCATCCGACACCCACGCCGGCCGATGCGCGGTCGATGACGGATGCCGCGTGCCGCCGCCGCGACGCCGCGTCCCGATGCCCCGCTCAGCCGGCCATCGCGCGCCGCGCCTCGACGCCGAGGTCGGGGTGGTCCACGAAGATCCCGTCGACCCCCGTCGCGATGACCTGCTCGAACTCGCCCATCCAGTCGCCGAACGCCGCCCGGGAGCCGCCGCGTCGATGCGACGCCGAGAGGAACCGGTTCTCGGGACGAAGCGTCCAGGTGAAGACCCGAAGGCCCGCGGAGTGCGCCGCGTCGACCAGGTCGGCGCCGACGAGGGTCGCCGTGCGCGACCGCGACCGTGGCGAGCCGTTCGAGCCGACACGGGGCGCCGCGAGCAGCCGGGCCTTCCCGACGCTCACCCCGTGCACGCGACCGGCGAGGCCGAGCAGCCCCRCCTCGGTCACGTACGCGTCGTACGCGGGGGCCGMCGGCCCGAGCGCCTGCACGACGTCGACCGGCGAGCCGGTCGCCTCCACGAGGAACACCCGCTCGCCCCTGATGCCCCGGGCGCCGAGCCGGTCGAGCACGTCGAGCTCGAACGACTCCATGACGAGGCGCTCGCCGCCCCGATCCCAGCCCGCGTCGTCGAGCTCGGCGGCGAAGAGCTCGTCGAGGGGCAGGCCGATCGCCGCGAAGTGGCTGGCGTGCTTGAACTCCGCGACCATGCGCACGAGCCGGCGCTGCTCGTCGGCGGCCGTGTCGATCAGCTCGAACAGGTCGCGCAGCCGCAGGATCGGATACCGGCCGTCGAAGCTGGCGCTCGACTGGCGGAGGCTCCCGAGCCGCTCCTTCGCCCGCAGGGTCGAGAGCTCCGCCCACGTGAAGTCCTCGGTGAACCATCCCGTGAGCACGGCGCCGTCGACCTCGCGCGAGGTGCGGCGGGACGCGAACTCGGGCCTCGTCGCGACATCCGTCGTGCCCGAGATCTCATTCTCGTGCCGCAGCACGAGCACGCCGTCCCGCGAGGCCACGATGTCGGGCTCCACCGCGTCGGCGCCGAGCGCGAACGCGAGCTCGTACGCCGACCGCGTGTGCTCGGGCCGGTACCCGGACGCACCCCGGTGCCCGATCACCATCGGGAACGCGCCGGAGTCGTGCAGCATGGGCCTCAGCGTAGCCACGCACCGTGCGCATCCGCGGGAATCCGCGCGGAACTCTGGGCGTTGTCCCTGCTACGACCGGTAGATTGGTGCGTGGCACGGATGCCGCATCCGGTCGCCTGTCCCCCGCACCGACGACAGCCGAAAGCAGAGGAACCCATGGCTCTCGACAATCCCGCGTTCTCGCGGAATTCCGCCTTCTCACAGCAGGGAGCCGTCGCGGCCACGCAGAACGTGTCCGCGCAGCAGCTCCAGGAGCTGTACGACAAGCCCGCGACGCTTCCCGACCGCGAGGTCATGACCSTCGAGAACACCATCGCGAAGACCGCCGCCGCGTTCGGCGTGCTCCTGGTGTTCGCAGCGGTGGGCTGGCTGCTCACGCCCTCGATGCCGTGGCTGTTCTGGGCGTTCTCGATCGTCGGCTTCGTGCTCGCGCTGGTGAACATCTTCAAGAAGGAGCCGTCGCCCGCCCTGATCCTCGCGTACTCGGCCGCCCAGGGCGTCTTCATCGGCGGCATCTCGGTGATCTACGAGTCGGCCTACTCGGGCATCATCGCCCAGGCCGTCATCGGCACGATCGCCGTCTTCGGCGTCACCCTCGCGCTGTTCGCGAGCGGCAAGGTGCGCGCGTCGAAGAAGGCCACCAAGGTCTTCCTGATCGCGATGGTCGGCTACCTCGTGTTCTCGCTCATCAACCTCGTCCTCATGTGGACCGGCGTGAACCAGGACCCGTGGGGCCTCTACGGCGCGGAGATCGCCGGCATCCCGCTCGGCCTCGTCATCGGCGTGCTGGTCATCATCATGGCGGCCTACTCCCTGGTGCTCGACTTCGACATGATCCAGCAGGGAGTGCGCAACCGCGCCCCCAAGAAGTACGGCTGGACCGGCGCCTTCGGCATCATGGTCACCGTCATCTGGCTCTACCTCGAGATCCTGCGGTTCCTCGCCATCGCGCGCAACTAGCCCTCGAGGCACTCACGTCGGAACGGCCGCCCTCGGGCGGCCGTTTCGCATTCCACCCAGCTCGATCGGCGGCCCAGTCTCATCGAGTGCGAACGGATGCCGCGGCCGGCTCGTCTCGGCGCCGAGCAMGCGAGCTGCGTCCAGCCAACGCGACCACGCGGTCGCGCACCGGCGCCAGGCGCTTGGCCAGGGCGACACGCATGAGGGCGGTGGATGCCACGCGCAGGCGCTGCGTGGGTCGCCGCCTGGCCCGGTCGTAGGCCGCCAGGGCGTCGGCCGGGGGCATCCGCTCGAGCAGGTCGCCGAGCGTGACCGCGTCGATGAGGGCCTCGCAGGCGCCTCGACCGAGGTTGGGGGTCATGGCGTGGGCGGCGTCGCCGACGAGCACGACGTTGCCGCGCTCGTAGGACGAGACGCGCGGCGTCGTCCAGATGCGCTGGGCGAGCGTCGTCTCGGGGGTCGCGGCCGCGAGCACGCGGCGGAGCGCCGGCGCGGCGTCCCGATGGCGGTGGCGGGCGAGTTCGATCGCCTCGCCCACGTCGACGTGCCGTGGCCCGAGGTCGGAGCGGAACGAGGTGTACCAGTTCGTGCCGTCCCGATGCGGGCCGAGTCCGAAGAGCTGCCCCCGCCCCCAGTACTCCCCGAGCTCAGCGGGCGACAGCACGTCGGGCACGACCCCCCGAACGGCCAAGGCGGGCGTCGATCGGGCATCGGCCCCCGTGCCCCAGTTGCGCCGGCGCACCGCGCTGTGCACGCCGTCGGCGCCGACGACCACGTYGGCCTCGATGCGGTCGGGCTCTTCGACTCGCTCCGTGACGCGGTTCACCGTATCGGGCACCGCCGCGTCGAGCGCCGCGAGGAGGTCGTGTCGACCGAGCAGCAGGCCGTCGGCGGGCAGGTTCGCCAAGGCCATGCCCGATTCGCTCCAGAGCGGGAAGCGGTCGAGCGCGATGCCGACCCCTCGGAGCCGGTCGAGCACGCCGATCCGCGCGAGTGCCTCCTTCGCCTCGGGCCACATCGCCAGGCTCGTGCCGGTGGTCGGCAGCTCCGCCCGCTGTTCGTGCAGGGTGACATCGAAGCGAGTCGGGTCGAGCACTGCGGCCAGCGCCGATCCGGCGATGCCGCCGCCGATGATGTCGACGGTGATCCGATCCATGCGTGCAGGCTACTACGTTTGTAGTGCCAATGCACTACTTCTGTAGTGATTGGCTACACTCTCGGCATGGACCGCCGCACGCTCGTCGCCGACGCAGCCCTCGGCATCGTCGCGGGGCAGGGCATGAAGGCCCTCACGCACCGCGCCGTCGATGTCGCATCGGGTTCCCCCGAAGGCACCACGTCGAACTACTTCCGCACCCGCGCCGCACTCGTGGCGGCAGCCGTCGACCGGCTCGAGGAGCGGGATCTGGCGCTGTGGTCGGTCGGCACAGACGAAACGACCGCACCCMCACTGCCTGACGGGCCGGAAGCCCTGGCGGAGTCGCTGGCGGCGTACGTGGCGATCCTCGCCGGGCCGCAGGCCGACCTCACCCGCGCCCGCCTCGTGCTCTCGCTGGCCGAGCCCGACGCGGTCGCCGCCGGGCACGCTCGCTTCATGAGGGTCGCGCGGGGCATGGTCGAGGCATCCGGCATCGACCGCGCCGATGAACGGGCGCGCTGGCTCGCCGACTACTGCGACGGGGTGCTGCTGCACCAGCTCACGGCGCGACGCGGGGAGCCGTTCGACCGCGCGGAGGCCGAGTCGGCCATCGGGCGCCTGCTCGCCTGAGCGGCGCTCACTCCCACTCGATGGTGCCCGGCGGYTTCGACGTGACGTCGAGCACCACCCGGTTCACCTCGGGAACCTCGTTGGTGATGCGGTTCGAGATCTTCGCGAGCACGTCGTACGGCAGGCGCGTCCAGTCGGCGGTCATCGCGTCCTCCGACGACACCGGGCGCAGCACGATGGGGTGCCCGTAGGTGCGGCCGTCGCCCTGTACGCCGACCGAGCGCACGTCGGCGAGGAGCACGACCGGGCACTGCCAGATCTCCTGGTCGAGGCCGGCCGCGGTGAGCTCCTGGCGCGCGATCGCGTCCGCCTCGCGGAGCAGGTCGAGCCGCTCGCGCGTGACCTCGCCGACGATGCGGATGCCGAGACCGGGCCCGGGGAACGGCTGGCGTCCCACGATGGCCTCCGGCAGCCCCAGCTCGCGCCCGATCTGRCGCACCTCGTCCTTGAAGAGCGTGCGCAGCGGTTCGACGAGCTCGAACTGGAGGTCGTCGGGGAGGCCGCCCACGTTGTGGTGGCTCTTGATGTTCGCGGTGCCCGTGCCGCCGCCCGACTCGACCACGTCGGGATACAGCGTGCCCTGGACGAGGAACCGGATCGGCTCACCGTCGGCCGCCGCCTCGGCGACGAGGTCGCGCTCGGCGCGCTCGAACGCGCGGATGAACTCGCGGCCGATGATCTTGCGCTTCTCCTCGGGATCGCTCACCCCGGCGAGCGAATCGAGGAACGTGTCGACGGCGTCGACAGTGACGAGGCGGATGCCGGTCGCCGCCACGTAGTCCTCCTCGACCTGCCGGCGCTCGTCCTTGCGGAGGAGGCCGTGGTCGACGAAGACGCACACGAGCTGGTCGCCGACGGCCTCGTGCACGATGGCGGCCGCGACGGCGGAGTCCACGCCGCCCGAGAGCCCGGCGATCACGCGGGCCGAGCCGACCTGCTCGCGGATGCGAGCGACCTGCTCGGCGATGACGTTGCCCGAGTTCCAGTCGGCGGGGATGCCGGCTGCGCGGTGCAGGAAGTTCTCGATGACCCGCTGGCCGAACTCGGAGTGCTTCACCTCGGGGTGCCACTGCACGCCGTAGAAGCCCTGCTCGTCGTTCGCGAACGCCGCGACGGGGGTCGTTGCCGTGGAGGCGAGCACCTCGAAGCCGTCGGGCGCACGAGACACCGAGTCGCCGTGGCTCATCCACACGGTCTGCGCCTCGGGCTGGCCCGAGAGCAGCGCGTTGTCGTCGTCGGTGCGCGCGGTCACGGCGGTGGACCCGTACTCGCGGTGGCCGGTGTGTGCGACCTCGCCGCCGAGCTGCTGCGCCATCACCTGGAAGCCGTAGCAGATGCCGAGCGTGGGCACGCCGAGCTGCAGGATGCCCTCGTCGAGTGCGGGCGCACCGGCCTCGTACACCGACGACGGCCCGCCCGAGAGCACGATGCCCACGGGGTTCTTCGCGCGCACCTCGTCGGCGGTGATCGTGTGCGGCACGATCTCGGAGTAGACGGATGCCTCGCGCACGCGCCGCGCGATCAGCTGCGCGTACTGGGCGCCGAAGTCCACCACGAGCACCGGGCGCTGGTCGGTCGGCTGCTCGGCGGCCGCCGCCGACGCGGTGGGCTGCAGGAGCGGCTCGGTCGTGCCGGCCGTGGCCGTCTCGTCGGTCGGCTCGGTCGTGCCGGTCGGCTGGTCGGTCACTGCTGGGCCTCCACGGTGTCGGTGGTGCTCGTCGCCGCATCCGGAGCACCGGAGGAGGCGTCGGACGCGGTCGACGAAGCCGTCGCGGCCGCGGCGTCGGCTTCGCGTCGGTCGAGGTACGTGCGCACCTCACGGCCGATGCGCGCCTCGAGGATGAACGAGAGGAACGGGATGATGCCGCCGAGCGCGATCAGGATGAACCGCGTGAACGGCCAGCGCATGAGGCTCCAGAGGCGGAAGTCGCTGAAGAGGTAGACCACGTAGAACCAGCCGTGCACCATGAGGATGCCGGTCGAGAGGTTCACGGCCGTCACGGTGTCGATCGGCACGAAGGCGAGGAAGCCCTGGGGACCGCCGAGCTCGAGCTCGAGGCCGAACCCGTACTTCAGGATCATCTCGGTGCAGAGCAGCAGCAGCAGCACACCGGTGATGACCGAGGCCACCTGGTAGAAGCGCAGCGCCCCGCGAATGCGCGGCAGATCGGCGAGTTTCGGCTCGAGGGGCATGCCTCCAGTCTACGGCGCGTCGACGAGCTCCCGGGGCACGACGAAGACGTCGACGAGCGCCCCGCCTCGCCACACCGTCATCTCGACCTGCCGGTCGATCGCATCCTCGACCATGAGCCGCTGGATCGTGGTGGCCGTGACGACGCCCTTGCCGTCGAGCGAGACGACGATGTCGCCGCGCAGGATGCCCGCGAGCTCGGCCGGGCTGCCGGGCGCGACGCCGGCGACCTGCAGTCCCGTCGGCGAGCCGATGCGCGCCGCCAGCTCGGGCGCGAGCTGCACTCGCGCGCCGGCGATGCCCAGCCACGCCCGCCGCACCCGACCGACGCGGGTCAGCGTGTCGATGATCTCGCGAGTCGCCCGGTTGATCGGCACGGCGAGTCCGAGGCCCACGCCGGCGACGGCGGTGTTGACCCCGACCATGCGACCCTGTCCGTCGGCCAGCACGCCGCCGGAGTTCCCGGGGTTGAGCGCGGCATCCGTCTGGATCACCTCGTCGATGACCCGCCCCGACGCCGTCGGCAGCGACCTGCCGAGGTTCGACACGATGCCCGCGGTGACGCTGCCGGACAGGCCCATCGGGTTGCCGAGCGCGACCACCAGCTGGCCCACCTGCAGCGTGGTGGCCTCGCCGAGCGGCACGGGCGGCGGCACGGGACCCCTGGCGCGGAGCACGGCCAGATCGGACAGCACATCGCGGCCGACGACGTCGACGGTCACGGAGGTGCCATCGCCGAAGGTCGCCTCGGCGGACACGGAGCCGACGACCACGTGCGCGCTCGTCAGCAGGACGCCGTCATCGGAGATCACGCTCGCACTGCCCGCACCCCCGCCGCGCGGCGAGCGAACGGCCAGGCTCGCGACGCTCGGCAGCACTTCGCGCGCGACGCGGGTGACGACGGCCGAGTAGGCGTCGAGGGGGTCCTCTTTGTGGTCCACACCGGAATCATCGCCCCGCGGCGGAGGCGCGGTTCCCGAGTTCGCCGCTGGCGG
>NZ_JBFUCL010000064.1:0-13490 GCF_056405255.1 Agromyces sp. P1_H4
GCCCACCGCGATCGTCCTGCGCGCGATCGCCGCGGCCGTTCGGGCGGGCGGCGATGCGGGCTGGTCGGCGAGCACCGGGGAGCTCCCGCCCGCCGTGCCGACCGCGATCGCCGAGCTCATGGCCGGATTCGACCGTGCGCCGGCGCGCCGCGCGTTCGAGACCGCCCAGCACGCGCTCGGGATGAGCCCGCGCGAGGGTGACGCCGATGTCACAGCCGAGGGCGCGAACGACGCCGCGGCCGCCCTCGACGCCCGCGCGGWCACGATCACCGAGCGGCCGCGGCCGACCCGGCTCGTCGAGCTCGATGACGCCGTGGTCGCCGCCGTCCGCATCGGCGACGCGCTCGGCAGGCCGATCGCCGTTCCCCCGCTCGCCTCCGGCGCGGTCGCGCTGCGCCGCGCGGCCGCAGCACCGACGCCGATCCGCGCGGTGATCTCGGGCCACAGCCTGCACGCGACGGATGCCGGATGGACCATCGGCCACGGCCCCGTGCTCGTCGGCACGGCGCACGAGCTCATCCGCTTCCTGGCGGGCATCGGCGATCACGCCCCCCGCTCAGCACGACCTGGCGAATTGGGCGACGCCTGAGCGATCGCCGTCGAAGTGATCGGCGGAGTCCCCGCTAGTCGGCGAGCAGGTCGCGGGCGCGGTCGACATCGCCTCGCATCGTCTCGATGAGGTCGGGGATGTTCGTGAACGCGACCATGCCGCGCAGGCGCTCGACGAACTCGACGTCGACGACATGGTCGTAGAGGTCGAGCTCGCGGTCGAGCACGTACGCCTCGACCTGCTTCTTCGCGACGCCCTCGAAGGTCGGATTGTCGCCGACCGAGATCGCGGCCGGGTAGCGCGTGCCCGCGTCGGTGAGCCACCCCGCGTACACGCCGTCGGCAGGGATGAGGCCCTCCGACTCGGGCGACAGGTTCGCCGTGGGGTACCCGAGCTCGCGACCCCGCTTCGCCCCGTGCACGACGATGCCCGAGACCGCCGGCGTGTGGCCGAGCAGCCGGGTGGCGTGGCGCACGTCGCCCTCCGCGAGCAGCTCGCGGATCCAGGTCGACGAGACGCGACGCTCGCCCTCGGGGCGCACGTCGTCGACGACCTCCACCGTGAAGCCGAACTTCGCGCCGAGGTCCTGCAGCAGGGCGACGTCGCCGGCGCCGCGGGCGCCGTACCGGAAGTCGCTGCCGACCAGCACGGCCTTCGCCTGCAGGGTGTCGACGAGCACCCGCTCGACGAACTCCGTGGCCGGCACCGAGGCCAGCGCGCGGTCGAACGGCAGCAGCACCGTCGCGTCGACGCCCGTGGTTGCGAGCAGCTCGAGCTTCTGCCGAACGCTCACCAGCGAGTCGGGGCACTTGTCGGGCGCGAGGAGCGCCAGCGGGTTGCGGTCGAACGTGACGACCACCGCTCGCAGGTCGCCCTCGGCGGCGATCGTGCGGATCCGGTCGATCACCGCGCGGTGACCGCGGTGCACGCCGTCGAACTTGCCGATGGTGACCGCGCTCGGACCGAAGCCGGCGGGCACCGCGTCGAGGCCCTTGTACGTCTTCACGCGGCATCCGCCCCGCTCGTGGGGCCCGCCGACGCCGTCTCGGGCGTCGCCGCCTGCTGCGACACCGGCCGATGCGTCGCAAGCCACCACATGCCGAGCAGGGGAAGCACGAGCGGGATGAAGAGGTAGCCGCGGCCGAACCACGACCACACCGTGTCGTGCGGGAAGAGCTCGGGGAACGCGATGCTGAGCGCGCCGATCACGACGACGCCGGTGAACTCGAACGCGATCGTCACCCACGCCACTCGGTACCAGCCGCGACCCGACCGCACGAGGGCGATCGTCGCGACCACGTACACGACGGCTGCGAGCGCCGAGAGCGAGTACGCCAGCGGCGCCTCGTCGAACTTCGTGGCGATCTGCACGAACGAGCGGCCGATCGCGGCGAGGGCGAGCACGGCGTAGACCGCCACGAGCACGCGCCCGATGCCGCTCATCCGCCGCCCACCGTTCGTCTGGGGCCGGGCACTCCGCACGTCAGTCATGTCGTTCGATTCTCTCATCCGCGGCTAGGCCTGCTGCACGGTCCAGATCTGGAACATGCGATACATCATGACCGCGACCGAGAGCGCAGCGACGCCGAGAATCACGGTGCTCCAGCGATTCCGTTCGAGGAGCGCCCAGAAGATCGCCGCCGGCGGGATGAGGAGCGCGCCCACGAGGTACACGTAGAACTCGAGGATGCTGCCCGTCGGCTGGTTGCCGAACGCGGGCGCGGCGATGGCCACGACGAGCTGCACGATGAGCAGCAGCTCGACGAGCACGAGCGCGCCGTTCGTCAGGTCGTTGGGCACCCGGCCCGCGAGGCCGAGCACGAGGCAGAGCAGGCCGGCCGCGACCGCGACGGCGAGCTGCACCCAGGTGAACCACTCGATCATGCGCCGGCCTCGGCCGGGAACCCGGTGACCACCTTCAGCGTCTGTCCCCGGCGTTCCACGATCGCGACGAGGCGGTCGTCGGGGGCGATGGCGGCGATGGCTCCCGCGTCGGCCTTGGCGACGGACGCAGCCGGGGCGGCGTCGATGCGCTTGCCGTGCCCGAGGTCGACGGCCTGGTCGTCGGTGACGGATGCCACGGGCAGCGCCCGCCGGGCGGCATCCGCTGGGCTCATCAGCGCCTGCGCCACGTCGAAGCCCTCGAGCGCCGCTGCTTCCTCGACCGAGAACGCCCCGATGCGCGTGCGACGAAGGGCGGTGAGATGACCGCCGGTGCCCAGGTCGGCGCCGATGTCGCGGGCGAGCGCTCGCACGTAGGTGCCCGACGAGCACTCGACGCGCACATCGACGTCGACGAAGCCGTCGCCGCGTCGCACTGCGAGCGCCTCGAACGCCGACACGGTCACCGTGCGGGCGGCGAGCTCGACCGCCTCGCCCTCGCGCACGCGTTGGTAGGCGCGCTTGCCGTCGACCTTCACCGCGCTGACGGCGCTCGGCACCTGCTCGATCACGCCGGTCTGGCGCTGCATCGCGGTGCGCAGGGCATCGTCGTCGACGGCGTCGACCAGGGCCGCGGATGCCGCGGGCAGTGGCTCGCCCTCGGCGTCGTCGGTCGTCGTGTCCCAGCCGAGCCGGATGGTGGCGAGGTACTCCTTGTCGAGACCGACGAGGTAGTGGAGCAGTCGCGTGGCGTGGTTGACGCCGAGGACGAGCAGGCCCGTGGCCATCGGGTCGAGGGTGCCCGCGTGGCCGATCTTGCGGGTGCCGGCGAGCCGGCGCATGCGCGCGACGACGTCGTGGCTGGTGATTCCCTGCGGCTTATCGACGAGGAGGATGCCGCTGTTCACGCCGTACAGGCTAACAGCCACGGCGACAGCCCCTGACGACGCGCCCCTACGCTGGGAGGGTGAGGATCGGGATCATCGGCGCCGGCGCGCTCGGCGGCACGTTCGCCGTGCTGCTCGCCCGCGCGGGTCATGACGTCGAGGTCACCGCGCGCGGTGCCGGCCTCGAGGCGATCCGCACCGGCGGCATCCGGCTGACCGGCGGATTCGGCGATGCGGCGGCGACCGTCGCGGCGGGGGAGGTGCTGACGCGGCGCCCCGAGCTCGTGCTCGTGTGCACGAAGGCGCAGGATGCCGAGGCCGCCATCACGGCGAACGCCGCCCTCATCGACGGCGTACCGGTCGTCGTGGTGCAGAACGGCCTCGACGGCGTCGACACGGCCGCACGGCTGCTGCCCGGCTCCTCGTGCATGGGCGTCCTCTCGATCATCGCCGCCAACTACACGGAGCCGGGGGTGGTGCGGGTCACCACCACCGCGGCCAGCTACCTCGGTCGGGGCGAGGGGCCCGCCGACGAGGAGTGCACGCGCATCGCCGCACTGCTCTCCGAGGCCGTTCCGGTGATCGCGATCGGCAACTTCCGCGGTGCGCAATGGACGAAGCTCGTCGTCAACATGGTCAACGCGGTACCGGCCATCGTGGGCCGGAGCGTGCAGGACGTCATCGGCGACCGGCGACTCCGGCGCGTGGTCACCGCGTCGATGCGGGAGTGCGTGCGAACGGGAGTGGCCCGCGGCATCCGCTTCGGATCGCTGCAGGGGCTCGCGAACGGCCGCCTGCGCCTCTTCGCCCGGTTGCCGCTCGCCGTGGGCCAGGTGCTGCCGTGGTTGATGGCCCGGCGAATGGGCCGCGTGCCCAACCTCGGGTCGACGCAGCAGAGCGTGCGCCGGGGGCAGCCGACCGAGGTCGACTACCTCAACGGCGCCGTCGTGCGCGAGGCATCCGCCGCCGGCTCGGACGCGCCCGTCAATCGCGCGCTCGTCGATCTCGTGCACGAGGTGGAGCGGAGCGGAAGCCTTCCCGCCAGTCGGGTGCTCGCCGCCACGGGCGTCTGACTTCCTCGCGGAAACGACCGAGAGGGCCCGGTTTCCCGGACCCTCTCAGTGCGTGTCAGCGGATCAGGCGCGCTTGCGTCGGATCCGGGCGATCACCAGGAAGGCGATACCCGCGATGACGATGATGCCCGCGACGATCGCGATGGTGGTGCCTGCGAAGCCCGTGCTCGCGAGGCCCGTGCCGCCGCCGGCAGCTGCCGTCGTCGTGTTCGCGTTGGGTCCCGTMGCGCAGTCGGGCGTGGCCGGCGGGTAGGTGACGTCGACCGCAAGGGTCGGGTTCACTTCGAGCGTGGCGCCCGTGAGCGCACGCGTCCACGCGAAGTTGCCATCGGTCTCGACCCATGCGTCGCCGATCTTCTCCCAGCCCGGCCAGCCGGTCGGGGTGACGCCGTCGTCGGCGACGGACGCGCCGGGCCAGAGCACCTTGCCCTCGAGCGTGCCCTTGTCGGAGAGCGTGCCGAGCTCGATGGTGTGCGAGTTGGTGCCGTCGCTCATCACGAGCTTCACGTCACGGCCGGTCGACTGCTTGTCGGGGTCGATCAGCGTCACGTCGAAGAAGATCCACGGAGCATCGGCGAGGCAGATCCCGGTCGCGAGCGATCCGTCGAGCGAGGGCTCGATGCAGTCCGCGTCGGTGAACTCATATGAGAAGCGCTTCTCGGTGAGGTCCTTGTCGAACACGAAGCCGGGCTTCGCGGTGGCGACCGCGGTGGCTGCACCCGACGTGGGGTCGCCCTCGATCGTCCAGACGACGTTCTCGGTCTCGGCCGGCAGCGTCACCGCATCGTCCTCGACTCCACACCGGTCGATGTGGTCGGGTGCAGCGGGCACCTCGATCAACTTCGGGCACGGGGTCAGGTCGAAGGTGAACGGGAATTCGCGGACGGAACCGCCCTCGAACGTGTATCCGTCGGCCGCTGTGGCGATCGCCTTCGCGGCGCCCGAGGCGTGATCGCCCTCGATCTTCCAGGTGATCAGGTCGGTCGAGGCAGGCACATCGATGCGGTCATCATCCGTTCCACAGACGTCCACGCGAGTCGGGGTCCCGTTGAGCGCAATCGTCGTGGGCGGGCACTTCACGTCCGTGAACGCGAGGATCCAGTCGTGTCGAGTCGTGCCGTCGGCGAAGATGTAGCCGGGCTTCGTCGTCGCAGTCGCGGTGGCCGCACCGTCGGTGACCGGACTCAGCACCCATTCGACACCCTGGACCGCCACGGGAGGCACGATCGCATCGGCGTCGACGCCGCACTCGTCGGTCTTCTGCGGCTCCGCGGGAACGGGCACCGTCGTCACGCAGGGCACGTCGGTGAAGGCGAATGTCCAGGTGTGGCTCGTCTCGCCGCCCACGAACACGTAGCCCGGCTGGGCCGTAGCGGTCGCCGTCGCCGAGCCGCCCGACACCGGGGTGACGTTCCATTCGACACCCGTGACGGCGGAAGGCGTGAGAATCCGATCGTCCGCGACACCGCACTCATCGACGAAGGCAGGCTTCGCCGGCAGCGACAGCTGGGTCGGGGGCTTCACGCAGTCCTCGTACTGCAGCAGGGACTGGTCGCCCTGTGCCGGCACGTTCTTGGTACCGAAGAACCAGTAGCTGAATGCCGAGTGGATGTCCTTCGAGTGCAGGGAGTGACCGATCAGGAAGTCGGCGACGGACATGAATGCCCGATCGTAGGTGCCGTCGGTGTTCCAGTGGCAGACCTTCACCGGCTGGGGTGCGACGCCGCAATCGATCTGGCCTTCCCAGTGGTAGTTCGTGCCTGCGACCTGGATCCAACGGATCGACCACTGGTCGGGGTTCGGCCACTTGGGGTGCTCCGCGAACGTGAAGGTCTTCGTGCCCGACCAGGTGCCGGAGTTGTTGTGGAAGTTGAGCGTCAGGTCCTTGCCTTCGACGACCACCCGCACGTTGACGTCGTTCGCCTGACCGGCGGGGAGCCCGGCAGGGTAGACGACGACGAGCGCCTCACAGGTTGGAGCCGCGTACTGCCAGTTCGAGTCGAACGGCTTCGTGCAGTCCTCGTACTGCAGGAGGCTCTGGTCGCCCTGGGCGGCGACGTTGATCGTCTCGCCCTTCTTGACGTACGAGAAGGAGGGGTAGATGTCGCGCTTGTCCTGGTGGTCGATGTGGCCCGCGTGGAAGAACGCGCTCACCGAGGTCGTGAGGCGCACGTAGGGGTTCGACGCGCTGCCCGTGGCGTGACAGAACGTGATCTTCTTCACGGTGCCGTCGCCGCAGTTCGCGGCGGAGATGGTCAGTCGGCCGGTGTCGGTGTTCTGCGTGCCGTTCGACCATTCGGTCTTCAGCGTGAGCTCATAGGTGCCGGCTTCGACGCCATACTCGACGAACTTCTCCGACTTGTTCTTGCCGATCTCCGTGCCCACAGGCACGACGTCGGGGTCGGACGAGGTGAGGACCTTCTCGACCTTCGCCTCGGAGTTCTCGACGGTCCACGTGATGTCGAACGTGCTCGAGTCCGCGTCGCATGCGGCGACGGCCGTGATCGTGTTGTGGTGCGCGCTCGCGGGCGCGGCCACGCCGACGAGGGCGAGGCCTGCGCCGAGCGCGACGGCGGTCAGCGCCGCCGCGATACGGCGGACGATTGTTCGGGATTCGGGGCGCGATCGCGCACCGGGATCGCCGGGGGCAGCGTGCGCCGACCCGGCGCGGGGCTTGCTCATGCGGTCTGTCTCCATCGGTCGATCCGGCGCACGGCGAACCGATGGAGGACACGATGACGCGCCAAGACGGCGCAGAAGCGGCCGCGCGAAGGGGCATGCGCGACCGTCGGGGTTCGGGTACTCGGGTGGAGCAGGGGGGGTTCGCAGGGCCGGAGGGGCTGGCTGTATGCACCAGTATGTCGGTTTCCGGGGACTTGTGTACCCCGTTTTCCACGATGGGGGACAATTGTCCCCCCTTTTGGGGACCGAACCCTCCGATTCCCCGCCTCCCGACGGCGAAGCAGGGGTCCGGCGCCATGCCGAACCCCCGCTCAGCGTCCGAGGATCAGGCCCGGCGACGCATCCTTGCCGTCAGCACCACGCCGCCGCCCAGCGCCATGAGCCCCGCAGCCATGATGGCGAAGGTGGCACCGTCGAAGCCGGTGGAAGCCAGCCCGCTCGGGTCAGTGCTCGCGGTCGTCGCCGACCCGCCGCCACCRCCCGGCGTGCCGGAATCGAACGGGGTCGGTGCGAGGTCGCAGTCGGGCGTCGCCTCGGGGTAGGCGAGGTCCACGACCACCTCGGGGTTCACCACGAGGGTCACCTCGGTCAGGTCGCGCGTCCAGGCGAAGTTGCCGTCGGTCTCGACCCAGGTGCCGTCTTCGAGCTGCTCCCAGCCCGGCCAACCGGTCGGGGTCACCTGGTCGGCGGCCACGGAGGCTCCGGGCCAGAGGATCTTGCCCGACAGCTTCCCGTTGACGAGGTCGCCGAGGATGACCGTGTGGGTGAGCTCGCCAGCTGTGAAGACCAGCCGGGCCGTGTTGCTCGTCGAGCGGTGCTGCGGGTCGTCCAGCGTCAGGCTGTAGGAGATCCACGGGGCATCCGCGACGCACTCGCCGCTGGCGACGACGCCCGTGAGCTTCGGCTCGATGACCGGGGGCGTCATAACAGTGCCGAATGTGTGCGTGGCGCAACCGAGCGTGATCTTCGTGATGACGCCGTCACCGAGGACGCCCGAGCCGAGCGAGTAGCCGATCGCCTTGACGACGGCGTTCGGGAACTTGCTGAGCCATTCCTGCGCCGTGCCGTACCACTGCGAGCCGTTGCCGCCATCGATGTGCGGGGCGAGCGCCTTGACGGCGTCGGCGGCGCTGCCCGTGAGCCACCAGTTCTCGCCGTAGACCTTCTCGCCGACGAGGATGCCGTCGGGCGTGCCATTGGCGTCGAAGTCGACGACGAGCTGCAGGCCGGGCTCAGGACCGGTCGAGCTGGTGTAGTCGAGCGACGCGTCGATCGTGCCCGTGCCCAGGCCCGCAAGCGGGAGGTTCGTCGGGAAGTAGCCGGCGGCCTTGTCGGTCGTCGTCGTGCCCTCCGTCCAGATGCGGAGTCCACCGGCGACGAGCTCGTTGTGCCCGGTCGCACGGGTTTCCGTCAGGTTCCACGTCTTGAGGTCGGTGGTGTGCACGTTCGTGTAGGCGGTGCACTGGGTCAGGACCGGCGGCTCGTCGCACGCAGCAGTCGTGAACGAGAACTCGAACGTCCTGGTGGTGCCGCCGCCGACGAAGGTCTTGCCACCGAGCGCGGCGACGGTGACCGTCGCCGTGTTGCCCGAGATCTCGCCACCCGACCAGTCGAGGTCGGTCGTGTCCGCAGGCACGACGACCTTGTCGTTGTCGATGCCGCAGAGATCCAAGACATCGGGCTTCGCCGGGACCTGAAGCTCCTCGACCGTCGGGACGTCGATGTAGTGCACCGCGTAGTGGCTCACCGAGTCCTTGTCGGGGTGGTCCACCGTCACGGAGGGCATCGGCGGGTTGACCGTGACGATGTAGCGGGTGGTACCGGCCTTGACGCAGTATTCATCGATGAGCTTGCCCTCGGGCGCTGTGACCAGCACGGTCTTGGGGCTGCCGACGGTGTCGATCTTATCGGTGCCGTTGGGGGCATAGCTCTCGCAGATGAAATCGGGCTGGTCGGCCTGGGCGGGCAGCGCGGCGGTGCCGAGCGCGAGCGCGAGCGCTCCTGCTACGGCCGCCGCTGCCACGAAGGCGCGGGGGATCCTCATCGGTGGGTTCTCCTGGTGGTCGGGTAAGTGGGCACGACGCACCGGGTCTCCGGATGCCGCATCGAGCACGGTTCGGGCCGTGCGCGCGCGAGGTCGGGTGACGACCGAAGATCGGGTTCGTGCCAAGTGGGGTGGGGCGGGTGTGCTCAAGTATGTCTGAACCGGAGGGTGGATTCCGCTGATTTCGGGCGCGGAAGGCGCCCACTCCCCCGAACTGGGGGGCACCCCTCAGCAGCTGTCGAGGAACCGGCGCCGCGGATGGGCCGGATCTCGGTCGTCGACCACGGCGGAGGCCACGAGCCGTGGGTCCTCCTCGGCGTAGGCGATCACGTCGGCTGGGTCCTCGGGGTCGCCGTCGAGGGCGATCCGGAAGTCCCAGAGGTCGGCCAGCCGTCGGCGCAGCACGAAACGCCCATCGAGCACCAGCACGGCGTCGGCGGGGCCGGTCAGCCACTTCGGCTCCACCCAGGCGTCGCGCGACGGATCGAACACCGCGGTGACGAACGCGGTCGAACCACCCATGCGGAACGGCTCCACGAGCACGCGCCGCAGGGCGGCCTCATCGAAGCCGTGCCGGTAGTACCGCATGGGGGTGTCGTCGCCGAACTCTCCTTGAGCGGCCCGCGAGCGATGGAAGCGCTCCATGCTCGCGCGGAAGACGCGATGCCCGCGCTCGCGCAGCACGGCTGCGAGGTCGTCGCCGAGCTGGGTCTTGCCGCTCCGGAGGGGCCCGTCGACGGCGACGATCATGCGGCCGCGCCCATACTGCTGCAGGATCTCGTCGGCCAGGCCGCGCAGGAACGCGACGCGAGGCGTGGTGACGAGCTCCATGGTGCGAGCCTAGCCGCGCGACATCGGGCCCGACATAGGCTGAGGGGATGCCCCGGCCCGCCTCCCCCGACCTCGCCGGCCCGCTGAACGCCTGGTTCGCGGATGCCGCGCGGCCGCTGCCGTGGCGGGCGGCGGAGGTGTCGCCGTGGGCGGTGCTCGTGAGCGAGTTCATGCTGCAGCAGACCCAGGTGTCACGGGTCATCCCTCGGTGGGAGGCGTGGATCGAGCGCTGGCCGACCCCGGCGTCGCTTGCGGCCGAGCCGCCGTCCGAGGCGGTGCGCGCGTGGGATCGACTGGGGTATCCGCGCCGGGCGCTGTGGCTGCATCGTGCCGCCGTCGAGATCGTGGAGCGGCACGGCGGGGAGGTGCCGTCAGCGCTCGACGACCTGCTCGCATTGCAGGGCGTCGGGCCCTACACCGCGCGGGCGATCGCGGCGTTCGCGTTCGGCGAGCGGCATCCGGTGGTCGACACCAACACGCGCCGCGTCATCGCCCGCGCCGTGTCGGGTCGGGAGCATCCGGGGCCGCCGTCGACGGCGCGCGACCTGGCCGACATGACGGCGCTGCTTCCGGCTGCGGATGCCGCGGCGCGCGTGTTCAACGCGGCCGCGATGGAGCTCGGGGCCACGGTGTGCACCGCCCGCGCCCCGCGCTGCGACGCGTGCCCGATCGCGTCGCGCTGCGCCTGGCGGCGGGCCGGATATCCGGAGCACGAGGGTCCGCGGCGTCGGACCCAGGCGAGGTTCGAGGGCTCCGATCGCCAGGCCCGCGGCGTCGTGATGCGTGAGTTGCGCGCGGCGCACCGGCCGATCACCCGGCCGGAGCTCGCGGGGGTGTGGGAGGACGCGGCGCAGCTCGACCGGGCCGTCGCGGGCCTCGTCGCCGACGGGCTTGCGATCGCCGACGACGACGGGCTCCGGCTGCCCGACTCCTGACTGGGCGGCCCGCATTCGGTCAAGGCCGCAGCGTAGTGCGTGTGCGAGGATGCAAGGATGTCCGTGACGCCGTTGCCGGGCCGTCGTCCGAGCCCCGACGACCTGCTCGTGCTGCTCGCCGTGGCGCGTGCCGGCCGGTACACGGCGGCCGCCGCGGAGCTGGGACTCAACCACACGACGATCGCCCGACGCATCGGCGCGCTCGAGGATGCGCTCGGCGGACGCGTGCTGGCGCGCGGCGCCGCCGGCTGGGTGCTCACCCCGCTCGGGGAGCACGCGATCTCCGCGGCGGAGGGCGTCGAGCGCGCGATCGGGTCGTTGGCGCCGGGCGCGCCGCGGCTCTCCGGAGTGGTGCGCCTGAGCGCGACCGACGGCTTCAGCGGGTTCATCGCCGCCCACGCGATCGTCGCGGTCCGGCGCGCCCATCCCGACGTCTCGCTCGAGGTGGTCGCCGCCACGCGACGCGCGGCACAGCAGCGGGTGGGCGTCGACCTCGAGGTGGTCGTCGGTCGCCCTCACGTGCACCGCGCCGAGGCGATCCACCTCGCCGACTACGCGCTCGGGCTCTATGCGAGCCGCGACTTCCTGGAGCGGCACGGTACGCCCGCCACGATGGCGGAACTCGCCGGGGCTCCCCTGGTGTACTTCATCGAGTCGATGCTGCAGGTCGACGCCCTCGACGTGGCGCGGCGAGCGGCCCCCGACATGGTGGATGCCGTGTCGAGCACCAACGTGTACGTGCACGTCGACGCCACGCGCGCCGGCGCCGGGTTCGGGCTGCTGCCCGCGTTCCTCGCCGACCGGCACGACGACCTGGTGCGACTCTTCGCCGACGAGATCGACGAGCACCTGCCGTACTGGCTGGTCTGCCGGCCCGAGGCCTTGCGGCAGCCGACCGTGCTGGTCTTCATCGAGGCAATGCGCGCTCGCATCGCCGCCGTCGAGCACGAACTGCTCGGCCGGCGGCGCTCGTCGGACTAGCGGGGTCCGCCCGCCTCGGCGTCGTCAGCGAGGTCGGACGCCTCGTCGTCGAGCTCGTCGAGCTCGTCGAGGTCGTCGGCGTCCTCGTCGAGGTCGCGCGGCTTGACGTAGGGGTCGGCGTCGCCGGCGTACTCCGCCGTCGCGGCGAGCACGCTCGTCTCGGCGTCACGGCTGCGCGCCTCCTGCAGCAGGGACTCGATGTGCTCGGCGTTCTCGGGGATCGCGTCGGCGATGAACTCGAGCGTGGGGGTGAGCCGAGCCGTGATGTTGCGGCCCACCTCGGTGCGGAGCATCCCCGTGGCGGACTTCAGGGCGAGCGCCGAGTCGCGGCGCTCCTCCTCGGAGCCGTAGACGGTGTAGAAGATGCTCGCGTGCTGCAGGTCACCGGTGACGCGCACGTCGGTGATGGTCACGAACCCGAGGCGCGGGTCGCGCAGCCCCTTGTCGATCCGCTTGGCCACGATCTCCTTGATGCGATCGGCCATCTTCCTGGCCCGTGCGGGATCTGCCATGATGTATCTCCTTTCGGGGCAAGGCCGGGCGGCTTCGCCGCCTGGCCGCCTCGACGTGAATCGGGGTGAAGGGGCCCCCGTTCTTCACCTGAAGAGAAGATCCGGGGGCCCCGACCACGATTAGACGCGAGGCTTCTCGCGCATCTCGATGGTCTCGATCTCGTCGCCCACCTGAATGTCGTTGAACTTGCCGAGGCCGATACCGGCTTCGAAGTCCGTGCGCACCTCGGTGACGTCGTCCTTGAAACGACGCAGCGACTCGATGGCGAGGTTGTCGCCGACGACGACGCCATCGCGGATGACGCGGGCCTTGGCGTTTCGCGTGATCGTTCCCGATCGCACGATGACACCGGCGATGTTGCCGAACTTCGAGGAGCGGAACACCTCGCGGATCTCGGCGACACCCGACTGCACCTCTTCGAACTCGGGCTTCAGCATGCCCTTCAGCGAGTTCTCGATGTCGTCGATCGCGTTGTAGATGACCGAGTAGAAGCGCACGTCGACGCCCTCGCGGGCGGCACGCTCGCGCGCCTTCACGTCGGGGCGCACGTTGAACCCGATGACGATCGCGTTGTCGATCGTCGCGAGGTCGATGTCGCTCTCGGTGACGGCACCCACGCCGCGGTGGAGGATGCGCAGCTGCACGCTGTCGTCGACCTCGATCTTCATGAGCGATTCCTCGAGCGCCTCCACGGCACCCGACACGTCGCCCTTGATGATGAGGTTGAGCGCCTCGACCTTGCCCTCTTCGAGCGCACGGGTGAAGTCCTCGAGCGAGATGCGCTTGCGTGCCTTCGCCAGCTGCGCGTTGCGCTGTGCGGCTTCGCGCTTCTCGGCGATCTGACGCGCGGTGCGGTCGTCCTCGGTGACGAGGAAGGTATCACCGGCGCGCGGGACGCTCGAGAGGCCCTGCACCTGCACGGGGCGCGACGGCGTGGCCTCGAGCACGGCGTCGCCGTTCTCGTCGGCCATTGCGCGAACGCGGCCGTAGGCCGTGCCGGCGACGATCGCGTCGCCGACCCGCAGCGAACCCGACTGGATGAGCACGGTCGCAACCGCACCGCGGCCCTTGTCGAGCTTCGCCTCGATGGCGACGCCTCGGGCGTCCTTGTTG
>NZ_JBFUCL010000065.1:0-13390 GCF_056405255.1 Agromyces sp. P1_H4
GCGTCGAGCTGCGCGCCGAGGTCGTCGACGTCGGCAAGCTGCCCGGTCATCACGCCGTTCCGCAGGACGCGATCAACGCGCTGCTGGTCACCCTCGCACGCGACGGCAAGCAGGTCGTGCGGCTCAAGGGCGGCGACCCGTTCATCTTCGGCCGCGGCGGCGAGGAGGTCGCCTTCTGCCGAGACGCCGGCGTCGACGTCGAGGTCGTGCCGGGCATCACCAGCGCCATCTCGGTACCGGCGATCGCGGGCATCCCGCTCACCCATCGCGGCCTCGCGACGACGTTCACCGTCGTCACCGGCCACGACCAGATCCAGTCGCTCGGCGGCGGACGCGACCACACCGTGGTGCTCCTCATGGGCATCGGCACGCTCGCGAACTCCGCGATCACGCTCGCCCGCGGCGAGCGCGGCGCCGACTGCCCCGTCGCGATCATCGAGGACGGCTACGGGCCGCGCCAGCGGGTCACGGTCGGCACGCTCGGCTCGATCGCACTGCAGGCGGCGCGACGCGGCATCCACTCGCCCGCGGTCGTCGTCGTCGGCGACGTCGTGACGTTGAGCCCCTACGCCCCCGCGGCGATCGGCGAGCACGCCGCCGCGCGCACCGCGCACTGAACTCCGACACACCGACCTCCCGGTCCCCCACCGAAAGGCCTTGCTGCCATGCCCCGTCATCTCCGCGTCGCGATCGTCGGCGCCGGCCCCGCCGGCATCTACGCCGGCAATATCCTCAACCGCCAGGTCACCGAGGCCGGCGGCGAGGTCGCGATCGACCTGTTCGAGTCGCTCCCCGCGCCCTACGGGCTGATCCGCTACGGCGTAGCGCCCGACCACCCGCGCATCAAGGGCATCGTCAACTCGCTGCACGAGATGCTCGACGCGGGCACCATCCGGCTCATCGGCAACGTCGAGGTCGGCCGCGACGTCACGGTCGACGAGCTGCGCGAGCGGTACGACGCCGTGGTCTTCGCGACCGGCGCGCTGAAGGACGCCCCGCTCGACATCCCGGGCATCGATCTTCCGGGCTCCTACGGCGCCGCCGACGTGGTCGCCTGGTACGACGGTCACCCCGACGTCCCGCGCGAGTGGGCCCTCGAGGCCGAGCAGATCGCCGTGATCGGCAACGGCAACGTCGCCCTCGACGTCGCGCGTGTGCTGGCGAAGCATCCGAAGGACCTGCTGTCGACGGATGTCCCGGCCAACGTCGTCGCGGGCCTCGAGGCGTCGCCCGTGACCGACGTGCACGTCTTCGGGCGCCGCGGCCCCACCCACGTGAAGTTCACGCCCATCGAGTTGCGCGAGCTCGGCGAGGTGCCCGACGTCGACGTGATCGTCTACGACGACGACTTCGAGCGCGCCGCCGGCGACCCGCACGCAGACCAGCTGCTCGCCTCGAACAACCAGGTCAAGGTCATGACCCGCACGCTGAACGGCTGGCGCAAGCCCGCCGACTGGGCGCCGACCGCGTCGCGTCGCCTGCACCTGCACTTCCTGCACGCCCCCGTCAAGGTGCTCGGCTCCGACCGCGTCGAGGGCGTGCGCTTCGAGCGCACCCGCCCGGTGGGCGACGGCTCGGTCGAGGGCACCGGCGAGTTCGTCGACGTGCCCGTGCAGGCGGTCTACCGCGCGGTCGGCTACGCGAGCTCGGCGCTGCCGGGCGTGCCGTTCGACGAGCATCGCGCGGTCATCCCCAACGACGGCGGCCGGGTGACGGATGCCGCGGGCGCGCCGATCCCAGGCGTCTACGCGACCGGCTGGATCAAGCGCGGCCCCGTGGGACTCATCGGGCACACGAAGGGCGACGCCCTCGAGACGATTACGAACCTGCTGTCGGATGCCGCGGCGGGCGCGCTGCCCGAGCCGACCGTGTCGGCGGGGCCCGACGGCGGCGAGGTGTTCGAGCTGCTCGAGGCCCGCGGCATCCGCTTCACGACCTGGGCCGGATGGCTCGAGCTCGACGCGCACGAGCGCGGCCTCGGTGAGGCGTGGGAGCCAGCGGATGCCGCGCACGCCGACATCGTTCGCGAGCGCGTGAAGGTCGTGCCGCGCGACGAGCAGGTGCAGATCTCGCGCGCCGGCGCACTGGTCGGCTCGTGACCTACGTCATCGCGCTGCCGTGCGTCGACGTCAAGGACCGCGCCTGCATCGACGAGTGCCCGGTCGACTGCATCTACGAGGGTGAGCGCTCGCTCTACATCCACCCCGACGAGTGCGTCGACTGCGGTGCGTGCGAGCCGGTCTGCCCGGTCGAGGCGATCTACTACGAAGACGACCTGCCCGACGTCTGGGCCGACTACTACAAGGCGAACGTCGAGTTCTTCGACGAGGTCGGCTCACCCGGCGGCGCCGCCAAGGTCGGCGCGCTCGACTTCGACCACCCGCTCGTGGCGGCGCTGCCGCCGCAGGTCGCCGCGCACTGATCCGCACGCCGCGCCGGGACCGCGCTTCGAGTGGTCACGATCGGCCGCTTCGGGGTCGCGCGAGCCGGCGATTTGCGACCACTCGATGTGATGGGGCGGCGCCGGCGCGCACGGGGGCGGGCGGACGCCGGCACGCGGCATCCGCTCGGCTCGGGTCAGTGGCCGGCGGAGCCCGCCTCGGTCACGCCGACATCCGTGCGGTGGAAGTTCTGGAACGAGCGCGACGCGGTCGGTCCGCGCTGCCCCTGGTAGCGCGAGCTGTACTCGGCCGAGCCGTAGGGCCGCTCGCTCGGCGACGACAGCCGGAAGAAGCACATCTGCCCGATCTTCATGCCTGGCCAGAGCTTGATCGGCAGCGTCGCCACGTTCGAGAGCTCGAGGGTGACGTGCCCCGTGAACCCGGGGTCGATGAAGCCCGCCGTGGAGTGCGTGAGGAGCCCGAGCCGGCCGAGCGAGCTCTTGCCCTCGAGGCGGGCGGCGATGTCGTCGGGCAGGGTGACGGCCTCGTAGGTCGACGCGAGCACGAACTCGCCCGGGTGCAGGATGAACGGCTCGTCGGGCCGCACCTCGATGAGGTGCGTGAGCTCGGGCTGGTCCTCCGCCGGATCGATGAACGGGTACTTGTGGTTGTCGAACAGCCGGAAGTACCGGTCGAGGCGCACGTCGATCGACGACGGCTGGATCATCGCCGGTTCGTACGGCTCGAGCCCGATGCGCTCGCGGTCGAGTTCGGCCCTGATGTCGCGATCCGAGAGAAGCACGCTGACAGCGTAGCAACGCTTGCTAGGATGGCTTCCGTTGCACCGTCACCCGCAGAAACGGGCGGGCGGATGCCGCACGCGGATGTAGTTCAATGGTAGAACTTCAGCTTCCCAAGCTGATAGCGCGGGTTCGATTCCCGTCATCCGCTCCAATGTTCGACCGCACCCCGGTGGCGAGGGAAGCCCCGATGCGAGTGCGTTCGGTCGCCCCCCGAACGGGGGGAGATCCTGAGCTTTCTACAACATTCGCCGTGCGACTGCTCCGTCTGCTAGTAAAGGGTAGCCAAGTCCCCCCAGCGATTGGATGACAATGACGACTCCCAGCGGTGACCAGCAGTCGGATGTGCTCGAGCGGAGCGACTACGAGGCCGTCGGAGGGGCGCCGGCGATCACCGCGGTGGTCGGCAGGTTCTACGAGCTGGTGGTGGCCGATGAGCGGCTCGCCGGCTACTTCGAGGGGGTCGAGATGGTTCGGCTCAAGCGTCACCAGGTGGCCCTCATCTCGCAGGTCATGGGCGGCCCGGTCGAGTACTCGGGCCGTGAACTGCGCGCGGCGCACGAGGGCATGGGCATCTCCACCGACGACTTCGCCGTCGTCGTCGAGCACCTCGTAACGGCGCTGACCGAGGCCGGCGTGCCGTCGGAGATCATCGGTCGCGTGGGCGCCGCGCTCGGTGCGACCGAATCAGACATCGTCGAGGTGCCCTCGACGGGAGCCTGACTCGGTGAACACCGCCGCTCTCAAAGAGACCTGGGCCGCGGCCGAATCCCTCGGCGACGACGTTCCGCTCTACTTCTACTCGCACCTCTTCCTCACCCATCCCGAGCTGCGGAGCATGTTCCCGGTGTCGATGGCGACGCAGCGCGACCGACTCGTCGGCGCCCTCGGCCGCATCGTGTCGAGGGTCGACCAGCTCGACGAGGTCACCGCGTTCATCCAGCAGCTCGGCCGGGACCACCGGCGATTCGAGGTGATCGCGGAGCACTACGACGCGGTCGGCGTCTCACTGCTCGCCACGCTGAAGCACTTCCTCGGCGAAGGATGGACCGAGGAGCTCGCCGCCGACTGGGCCGCGGCCTACGGCGTCATCGCCACCGTCATGGTGCAGGCCGCGGAGGAGTCCGAGCAGACGAGTCCGGCGTCCTGGGCGGGGCACGTGCTCTCGGTGGAGCGGCGAAGCCTCGACATCGCGGTCATCCAGGTCCGACCCGAGCCGGCGCTGCCCTTCGAGCCGGGCCAGGCGATGGCCGTCGAGAATCCGTCGCGACCCCGTCTCTGGCGCTACCTCAGCCCGGCGAACGCGCCGCGTTCAGACGGCACCCTCGAGTTCCACGTCCAGCTGGTCCCCGGCGGGCAGTGGAGCGGCGCGATGGTGCGCCTGCTCGCCGTCGGCGAGACGCTGCGCCTGGGCGCGCCGGTCGGGCAGGAGCTCACGCTCGGCGACCACGAGCGCGCGCGCGACCTGCTCATGGTCGCCGGCGGCGCCGGCCTGGCGCCGCTCCGAGCGCACCTCGAGCGCATCGACCAGCACTGGCAGGCGAGCGGCGTCGCCCCCAACGTGCACCTGTTCCACGGGGCCCGCGTGCCTTGGAACCTCTACGAGAACAAGCTGCTTCGCGACCTCGCGACCCGCCCCTGGTTCACGTACACGCCGGTGATCTCCGGAGACCCGAGCTTTCCCGGTCGCAAGGGCCTGGTCGGCGACATCGCCGCCGACGAGGTCGCCCGGCCCGGCCTTCTCGCCCTCGTGTGCGGATCGCCCGACATGGTCAGGCACACGGTGTCGCGTCTGCGTGACGCCGGCATGCCGTCGACCGACATCCGCTTCGAGCAGTTCGCCACGCTCGACGAGGACAGCCACGCACCGCATCACCACACCCAGAACCTGCAGCCGGCGACGGCTGCCGTAGAGCGAGTGGGGACCCCCGTATGACGCCCACCTGGTCCGACGAGGACAGCCTTCCCGAAGCTCCGCCCGCCGCCCTGCACGAGGGTGCCCTGGCAGGTGCGGTGGGCCGCCTCCCCGAGGTGGGCGACGTGAACTTCAGCGTCCGGCACATCGGCGGCGGGTACGACCGGGTCGAGGTCGACGCGTTCCTGGAGCAGCTGGCCGCAACCGTGAGCGAGGTACGTGCCGCCCTCGACAGCAGCCGCCAGGAGTTGGCGAGTCTGCGCGCGGAGAACGCCAAGCTCAGCGCGGCGACCGGCGCGGACCTCGAGCAGGAGATCGCCGCCGGAGCCGTCGGCTTGCTCTCGCAGGCGCAGCTGATCGCGGACCGGGCGGTGGCCGACGCCGAACAGTACGCACGCGACATGGTGCTGGCCGCTCGCGACCAGTACCGCGAGGTACTCGAGCGTGCCGAACGCAGCGCTGGACACGTGGCCACGGCGCTGGCGACCGCAGCCGTGACCGAGGGTCCGAGCGTTCCAGAGATCGAGTACGTGCGCACCTACGCCAAGGTCGCCCAGATCCAGCTGCGCTCGGTGCTCGACGCCCTGACCGAGCAGGTCGATCGTCTCGGCAGCCTGCCCCAGCACGATGCGGAGCCCGCCGAGTCGTCGACCACAGCCGAGCCGGTCGAGGAGCCGGTCGGCGAACCCGACTGGGCACGGCCGACCACCACTCGCGGATCGTACGTCGAGCCCGAATCGTTCACCATACCGGCATCGTTCTCTGAATCAGGGTCGATCTCGCTGCCGGAGTCATCCTCCGAGGCCCAGACATTCCCCGAGGCGCGAGCCGCAGCCCGCAACTGAGTCGTCAGCGGGTCGGTGAATGGCCCACCCGGCGCGCCCGCGGGATCGACGCCCCGATCAGGTGCCGAGCACGTGGAACAGGTCGTAGACCATGAACGCCGGCCAGACGAGCCCCTGGAAGATCGCGCCCACGTACTCCCAGAAGCCGTCGGCCTGCTGCCAGAAGTAGACCCACGCGCCGAATATCCCGAGACTGTAGAACGCTCCGCCGCCCGCGAGGCAGCCTGCGTTCGTGCTTCTGTCGGTCATCACGCACCCCCTGTCGAGCAGGCTACGCCCATGGCGCCGGATGCCGCTCGCCGAACTTCTCGACCGCGAGACCGAATCGGCGTGCCTACGATGGCGGCATGGCCGACGAGCTCTCCCGCATCGGCGCGGCGACGTACATGCTGCTCACGACGTTCCGCAAGGATGGCACGCCCGTGTCGACGCCGGTGTGGGTCGCCGATGCCGACGGCGAGCTCCTCGTGTGGACGGAGCGGAAGACCGGCAAGGTCAAGCGCATCCGCCGCGACGGGCGCGTCACCATCGCGCCATGCAGCTTCCGGGGGAAGCCCCGCGGGGCCGCGGTCGACGCGCACGCGCGCCTGCTCACCGACGAGGGCATCGGCCGCACGCAGGCGGCGATCGAGCGCAAGTACGGATGGCTCGGCCGCGTGCTCACTCGTGGTGCGGCGCGGCTGAACGGCCCCGAGTCGGTGATCGGCATCGCGATCACCCGGTGATCAGCCGGCCGTCGACCCCGAGTCCTCAGGCGAGCGGTCGGGCGCACCCGCGGCCGCCGATGCCGCCTCGGACGGGTGCCGCGCCCGCACCCAGATGGGCGGGTGCGGCATCCGATGTTCTCGGTAGAGCTTGTTCGCGAACGGCGCCCAGATGATCACGGCCACGCCGGCACCGACGAGGAGGCCGCCGATCGTGTCGGAGATCCAGTGGGCACCGAGGTACGTGCGACTGAGCATCATGAGCAGCGTGTAGATGGCGCCGGTCACCCAGACCCAGGTGCGCAGGAAGATGAGGCCCAGGGCGGCGGCCGTCACCGCCGCGTTGGCGCTGTGGCCCGAGGGGAACGAGCCGAAGTCGGGCTGCACGAGGATCTCCTCGGGACGAGGCCGGGCCACCATGACCTTGATCACCCGCGTCACGGTCGCGCTCGCGATGGTGGCCGCGAGGTAGTACGCGGCGCCCCACGGCCTCCGGAACAGCAGCAGCCCGCCGATGATCACGGCCGGCACCGCGAACGTCGAGAGGAGCCCCCCGCCGATCGCGTTGAACACGAGCGCGGGGGTGGTCAGCCAGTCGGCCCGGTTCGCGGCGAGCCCCGACATGTACTCGACCTCGAAGCCGAAGGGCTTGTCGCGCTCCCGGTAGAAGATGACGAAGGCGAGCACCACGACGAGCGCGAGGGCCGCGCCGCCCGACACCACGGGCCAGAGCCGGGCGACCTTCACCGGCGCCGGCGCGGTCGAGGCCGGATCGAGCGCGTGCGGTTCGCGGTCGACCTGGTCGGTGTCCGCCTGCGCGTGCTCGTCCATGCCGCTCACTCCTCCTGGTCCGCCTCCGACGCATCCACCTCGGCCGGGGTGCCGACCCGCACGGTGCGCCAGGTGTCGACGGCGATGACGATGCCGAGCACCACGAGCGACAGCGCGATCGAGGCGAGCGCGTCGGTCGCCCAGTGGTAGCCCAGGTAGATCCGGCAGGCCGCGGTCAACAGCACGATGACGGATGCCCCGATGAACGCGAGCACCATGATGACGGGCCTGCGGTGCCGGGAGAAGACGAGGTAGGTCGTGATGAAGAGGAAGTCGGCCACGCCCATCACGTGACCAGACGGGAACGAGGAGGTGTGGTCGATCTCGAGCATCATGTCGCCGACGGGCGGACGCTCGCGGGAGATGATCGGCGCGAGCACCTGCACGATGATGACGCCGAGGAGCATGCCACCAGCGAGCAGCAGCGGCCGCCACGCGTGCTTGGCGAGGATGCCCCAGGTCACCGTCGTGACGAGGATGATGATCGGCATCGCGATCGGCCCGAACACCGTGGCGAGCACGATCATCACCGTCGTGAGCCACTCGGCGTGGGTGCCGTCGAGCCAATGCTCGACCGGCTTGTCGACGGTCGAGATGTCGTCGGCCTCGAGAACCGAGTCGAAGATGAAGAGGAACGCGGCGAGTCCGACGACGATCAGCACGATCGCGACGATGTAGAGATTGCGCTTGGCGGATGCCGGGACGACGCGCTCCTCGACGATGAACCTCTCGTGGAAGCGCCGCAACCGGCCGGGTCGCTCCGTCGTCTCCGTCATCGTGAGGCCTTTCCGCCGGCGCCCGCGGGGGAGGTCGGGTTCGGCTCCTCCACAGTATGCCCAGGCGCCGCCCCGCCGTAGCGAGACGGGGAGCATTGCACGACCGGTCCGAACCTGCTAGCGCCCGCGTTCTCGCCGCACGCGACAGGGGCCGTGGCGCCGATGCGCGCGCCACGACCCCTCGTTCGTCGCCGGTCGGACTACCCGGTCGTCGCGGGCTGCCCGCCCGCGGCATCCGTCGCCGTCGCTGCCGTCGACGAGGCCGGCGGGTTCACCAGCACGTCGTCGAAGGTCGCCTTCTCCTCGGCGGTGCGCTGGTCCCACTTGGGCTTGCGCAGCGCGTAGAAGATCAGCGGCGGCACACCGAGACAGATCACGACCAGCCCCACGAGCGCGGGATAGGCCCATCCGGGCGCGCCTTCGGCGAAGCCCTCGGGCGGGACGAAGCCGAGGCAGAACGCCGCGAGGCACGCGAGGAAGCCGATGCTCGCGATGACGGTCATGGCCGGCACCCGGTAGCTGCGCACGACCTCGGGCCGCTTCGAGCGGAGCCGGATGGCGGCAGCGAACATGAACATGTACATGATCAGGTAGAGCGCCGCGGCCATGTCGACGAGCAGGATGAACGCCGTGTTGATGTTCGGCACGAAGATGAACAGCGACGCGAGCAGTGTCACGACGATGCCCTGCACCGTGAGGATGCCGACCTGCACGCCGGCCTTGTTGCGCCGCTGCAGGAACGTCGGCAGGTACCCGCTCCGGGCGGCCGCGAGCAGGCCGCGGGACGGACCTGCGATCCAGGTGACGACCGAGGCGAAGGCGCCCAGGGCGATGAGCAGCGACAGCACCGGCGTGAGCCACGGCACCCCGAAGGCCTCGAAGTACGCCTGGAACGCGAGGTTGATGCCCGTGGTCAGCCCGAGCTGGCTCGACGGCACAACGAGGCCGATCGCGATCGTCGGCACGATGAAGATGCCGAGGATCAGGATCGAGGCGAGCAGCACCGTCTTGGGGTACTGCTTGCCGGGGCTCTTCAGGTCGTTCGCGTGCACGGCGTTGACCTCCATGCCGGCGTACGCGAGCACGTTCGACACGATGAGCACGATCGACGCGATCCCGGTGAACGGCGGGATGATGGACGACGCGGTGAGCGGGATCTGGCTCGTCTGGCCGGTCGCGACCCAGCCGATGCCGAAGATGATCAGCAGCAGTCCCGGGAAGATCGTGCCCGCCAGGCCGCTCCACGAACCCACCTTGGCGAAGAGGTTGCCGCCCTTCAGCGTGATCCACGTCGAGAACCAGTACAGCACCAGGATGATGATGGCCGTGTACAGGCCCGAGTTCGCCAGGTTCGGATCGAGGAACACGAACGCGAGGGATGCGGCGATGAACGCGATCTGGGTCGGATACCAGACGACGTTCTGCACCCACTGGAGCCAGATCGCCTGGAAGCCCCAGCGTTCGCCGAACGCCTCACGCACCCACGTGAACACGCCGCCCTTCCACCCGGTGGCGAGCTCGGCGGCCACGAGGGCCGTCGGGATGAGGAAGAAGATCGCCGGGATGATGAACAGCGTGATCGACCCGAGCCCGTAGCCGGCCATGGCCGGCAGGCTCCGCAGCGAGGCGACCGCGACGACGGTCAGGATCGCCAGCTGCATGAGCGACATGAACTTCTGCGACGTCACGCCCGGTGAGCCGATCGCCGGCTTGTGCGGCACTTTGTCGAACGGGTGCGGCTTGACGTGCTCGGGCGACGGCGCCGGCGTGCCGTCGGCCCGCTTCGGTGCTGCGGAACTCGCCGGCGTACTCTCCGGCTCCCTGATCTGAGTCATGGTTCAGCCCCTCAGTGCGTGAAGGAGGACACTTGGCCCTCGTGCGGCATCGGTGCGTCGAGGTCGTCGAGGTAGGCGACGGCCTCCTGGATGTCGAGCACGAGCGACTCGGCGAGATTCCGGCTCAGGCCGTTGCGCACCACGATGCGCTGCACCACGAGGTCGGAGATGTTGTCGGGCATCGGGTAGGCGGGGATGAGCCAGCCCTTGAGGCGCAGGCGTTCCGACAGGTGGTAGAGGTTCCACTTGTCGGTGTGGCCCGGCGTGAGCTGCCAGGCGAAGACGGGGATGTCGGTGCCGTCGTTCCAGAGGTCGAAGGCGTCCATCTTCCCGATCTCGCCCGACAGGTAGACCGCGACATCCTGCGACGCCTGCTGCACCTTGCGGTAGCCGTCCCACCCGAGCCGGAGGAACAGGTAGTACTGCAGCAGCACCTGGGCGCCAGGGCGCGAGAAGTTCAGTGCGAACGTCGGCATGTGCCCGCCGAGGTACGTCACGTCGAACACGAGGTCCTTGGGCAGGTCGTCGACGGTGCGCCAGACCACCCAGCCGAGACCGGGGTACACGAGGCCGTACTTGTGGGCCGACGTGCTGATCGAGACCACCCGGTCGACCCGGAAGTCCCACTCGAGGTCGGGCTGCAGGAACGGCGCGATCATGCCGCCGGATGCCCCGTCGACGTGGATCTTCACGTCGAGCCCGGTGTCGGCCTGGATCTTGTCAAGCGCCTCGGAGATCTGCTTCACCGGCTCGTACATGCCGGTGTAGGTGACGCCCATGATCGCGACGACGCCGATCGTGTTCTCGTCGACGTACTTGTCGAGGTCGTGGCCGTCGAGCACCTTGTGCTCGTCGCTGATCGGCACGTACCGGGCCTCGACGTCCCAGTAGTTGCAGAACTTCTCCCAGCAGACCTGCACGGCGCTCGAGAGGATGAGGTTCGGCTTCTCGGTCGACTTGCCGGCGGCTCGCCGGGCGACCTGCCAGCGGCGCTTCAGGGCGAGGCCGCCGAGCATGCACGCCTCCGATGAGCCGATCGTGGAGGTGCCGATGGCGTTCTCGGGGTCTGGCGCATTCCAGAGGGAGGCGATCATCTTCCAGCAGCGCGTCTCGATGGCCGCGGTCTGCGGGTACTCGTCCTTGTCGATCATGTTCTTGTCGGCGGACTCGGCGTAGAGCTTCGACGCGTACGGGTCCATCCAGGTGCCGACGAAGGTCGCGAGGTTGAGGCGCGCGTTGCCGTCGAGCATGGCCTCGTCGTGCACGATCTGGTACGCCGTCTCGGGCAGCGACTCGGCGTCGGGCAGCCGGTCCAGCGGGAAGTCCGTGGCCTCGCCCTCCCGCGCGAAGATCGGGTTCAGCTGGTTGCGCCCCGTGATCCCCGCGAACGCGTGGGTGGACTGGTCGGGTGTGATGGGTCCCGCTCCGTCACCGGAACCGGAGTGCGAGCGTGGCTTGAGATCGGTCATGTGTTCCCCCTGCATCTGCTTCGTTGCGCATCGATACCGCCGGACCATCGCGAGACGGCAGAGGTAGGGGTGTCGGCTCCCAGGCGATCCATTCGCCAGTCTGAACCCGACCCCGTGGACGGTCAATAGTCCACATCGCGTGAAAACCCGAGCGAACGGGGTACAGGGGGCCTCACGTCAACGTCCCGCTCCGGCAGGGCGGATGGGTAGCGTTGGAGGAATGACGGCCGCCGATGCGAACTCCGGGACCGGGCGTGCGCTTCCCGGCGGCCGGCTGCTGACCGTCACGTGGACCGTCCCCGACCAGTTCGGCGGCATGACGTCGGCCCTGCTGCACCGCTCGCGCGCGTTCGCCCGGATCGCCGGCCGGCCCGTCGACATCCTCACGCTCGACGGGCGCCCCGACTATCCGGCCGTGCGGGAACGGCTCGAGCGTTCGGGCGAGCTCCGTCCGGGCATGCGGCTCCGGAACCTCTACGAGGACCTCCGCACCGGGACCCCGCGAGCGGCCTCGGCCGGCGGGGCGGACGTGACGGTCGAGGCCGCGGCCGTCGCCGTCGAGCCGAGCGCGGTCGGCGTGGACCGCACGACGGTCGCCGAGGCATCCGACGGTTCGACGCTCGTGGAGTCGTGGCGGGACGGACGACCGATCGCGCTCGAGCACCGTCGCGCCGACGGCACGATCGCCGTGCTCGACGAGCGGGTGCGCGACTCGGGCCCCCGGCGCCTGATCACCTGGTTCGACGCGTCGGGCACGCCCGCCCGGCAGTGGACGAGCGCCTGGGACTGCTACGCCGACTGGCTCGACGCCCTCATCGGCGGCGAGCCGGCGTTCGCGATCGTCGACAGCAAGACCGCGGCGCGGTTCATGGCCGGGTACCGGCGCCCGAACGTCACCACGGTCCACGTGGTGCACAACTCGCACCTGCAGGGCTCCGCCCGTCCCGTCGGCGTGCTGCGCCCGTCACGTCGGCCGGTCTTCGCGCACCTCGAGCGCTTCGACGGCGTCGTGTTCCTCACCGAGCGGCAGCGAGCGGATGCCGCGGCGCTGCTGTCCGACCCGGGCAACCTGTTCGTCGTGCCGAACGGCATCGACGCCCCGCGGCGTCCGCCGCTCGCCGACATCGACCGCGACCCGGCCGCGGGCGTCGTCGTCGCGCAGCTCACCCGTCGCAAGCGCGTCGATCACGCCCTCGACATCGTCGCCGGGTGCCGGACACGCGGCATGCCCGTCACGCTCGACGTCTTCGGCGATGGGCCGGATGCCGCGAGCGCGCGATCGAGGGCGAGCGCGACCGGGCTCGGCGACGCCGTGACCTTCGCCGGTCACCGTCGCGACGCCGCCGAGGCCTTCGGCGGCGCCTCGTGGACGCTGCTCACGAGCACGTCGGAGGGAGCGCCGCTCGTGCTCGCCGAGGCGATGTCGCGCGGGTGCATCCCGGTGGCCTACGACATCCCGTACGGCCCCGCCGACGTGATCACCGACGGGGTCGACGGGGCCCTCGTGCCCGATGGCGATCGAGACGCGGCGGCAGCCGCGATCGCCCGCATCGCGTCACTTCCGTCCGAGGCGCGCGAACGGATGCGCGACGCGGCGCGCGCATCGGCCGGCCGGTTCGACGACGAGCGCATCCTCCACGACTGGGCTCGCGTGCTCGAGCAGGCGCGTCGCCGCCATGCTCGGCCGGTGCCACGGGTGGACGCGACGGTGGAGCGGCTGCGCGTCCGGTTCCTGCGCGGGCGGCTGCGCGTCTCGGTGCGCCTCGCGGAGGTGCCTCCGGGTGCCCTCGTGGTGATCACGCTCGCCGCGCGCGGTCGCGACGGGGCGCTGGTG
>NZ_JBFUCL010000066.1:0-13307 GCF_056405255.1 Agromyces sp. P1_H4
GGTGCCGACGGCGCGCCGGGCGCCAAGGGCGGCGCCTCGGGCGCGGACGGCATGCCCGGGGCGGTCGGCTCCTCGGGCGCCGGGAACGTGGGCTCGGGCTCCGACGGAGCCGTGGGCTCCACCGGCGCCGGGGGCACCACGGGTTCGGTGGGCTCGACCGGCACCGCCGGCTCCGCCGGCACGGTCGGCTCGTCGGGGTTCCTGGGGTCACTCATGAGTACGTCCTTCTCGATCGGTGGTGCGGATGCCGCGACTGCTCAGTACTGAAGGTCGCCTGTCGTGCCGTAGTAGGTGACGAGCCACGCGCTCAGCGCGACCGCGACGATCACGCCGATGATGGCCAGGACGATGCCGGCGTAGCCGATGATGAGGCCGGCGAGGGCCATGCCGCGCCCCTGCTCGCCGGTCTTCTTGATCTGGCTCAGCGAGATGTGCCCGCAGATCACCGCGGCGATGGAGCCGATGCCCCACAGGATCACGATGCCGGCGATCGACGCGACGAGCGAGACGATCGCCAACGTGTTCGTCTTGGTGGCCGGCGGCTGGCCGTACGCCGTGGCGGGCTGCGGGTACGACGGGGCGGGCGTCGCCGGCGGGACCGCACCGTAGGCCGGGGCGGGCCMCGACGGGGGCGGCGGCGGGGGCACGGGAGTGCCCGGCTGCTCGGGAATGTTCGGATCGGTCACGGTCGGTGTTCCCCTCGATGCTGCGGATCGGATGTTCCACACGCCGCTGCGGCGGCGCGGCGGCGCTCGCCTCACGGCACCGCGGTCTCCGTTTCACACACTAGCGCGGTGGGCAGGCGGAGCGCAGCCTTCGAAGCCGCCCGGTCAGACCTGGATGTCGGTGACCGGCAGCGTCGAGTCGGCACCGAAGCCGAGCTGCGACGGAGCATGGCCCGCCATGATGAGTTGAGCGCCCAGGGCGGCGATCATGGCGCCGTTGTCGGTGCAGAGCGACAGCGGCGGGACCCGCAGCGCGATGCCCGCGGCATCCGCCCGCTGCTCGGCCACCTCGCGGAGTCGCGCGTTCGCCACGACCCCGCCCCCGAGGAGCAGGCGCGGCACGCCCAGGTCGTTGCACGCGGCGACGGCCTTGCCGACCAGCACGTCGACGACGGCCTCCCGGAAGCTCGCGGCCACGTCGGCGACGGGCACGGGCTCACCGGCCGCCTCGCGTTGCTCGACCCAGCGGGCCACCGCCGTCTTCAGCCCCGAGAAGCTGAAGTCGTAGCGATGCGCCACGAGGTCCTTGGGCAGGGTGAGCCCACGGGGGAAGCGGATCGCCGTGGGATCGCCTCCGAGCGCCGCGCGGTCGATCTCGGGGCCGCCGGGGTAGGGCAGGCCGAGCAGGCGCGCGACCTTGTCGAAGGCCTCGCCCGCGGCGTCGTCGATGGTCTCGCCGAGCAGCTCGACATCGGCGACCAGGTCACGCACGAGGAGGAGCGACGTGTGGCCTCCCGAGACGAGCAGCGCCACGGTCGGGGTCTCGAGCGGCGCCTCGTCGTCGAGGAGGTCGGCGCCGACGTGGCCGACGAGATGGTTCACGGCGTAGATCGGCTTCTCGAGCGCGAGCGAGAGCGCCTTGGCCGCGCCGACGCCGACCATGAGCGCGCCGGCGAGCCCCGGACCGCTCGTGACGGCCACCGCGTCCACATCGGCGAGCTCGACCTCGGCCTCGGCGAGCGCCGCCGCGATCGTCGGCCCCAGCGCCTCGAGGTGCGCGCGTGCCGCGACCTCGGGAACCACGCCGCCGTAGCGCGCGTGCTCCTCCATTGAGGAGGCGATGACATTGGCGAGGAGCGTGGTGCCGCGCACGATGCCGATGCCGGTCTCGTCGCAGGACGTCTCGATGCCGAGCACGAGCGGCGCCTCGCGGTTCACGCGACACCCCCATCGGCGGTGCCCGATGACGCTCCGGATGCCGCGGGCCCGGTCACCGCGGCCGGGACCTGCAGGCGCATGGCGATCGCGTCGACGTTGTCGGGCTGGTAGTAGCCCCGGCGCACGCCGATCTCGACGAATCCGAGCGACTCGTAGAGCGAGCGGGCGATCGGGTTGTCGGCACGCACTTCGAGGAAGAGCTCCGCGACGTGGCGGCGGCGGGCCTGCGTGATGAGCGCGTGCATCAGGCCACGGCCGAGGCCGATCCCACGCGCGAACCGCGCGACCGCGATGGTCTGGATGTCGCCCTGGCCGCTGCCCGACGGCGCGAGCAGTCCCGCGTAGCCCAGCAGGCGGCGCTCGGGTTCCTCCTCGTCCTCGTCGACCGCGACGAGGTAGTAGCCGTGCGGCCCCTCGAGCTCGCGGCGCATGGCGGCCTCGGGCCACGCGTCGTTCACGAAGGTCTCGCGCTCGAGCCGCATGATCGCGTCGAGGTCGTGGAGCTTCGCCCGGCGCATGAACACGCTCACTGCAGCACCCGCTTGCCGGCCGAGGGCGTCACGTCGGGCGCACGGAGGTAGAGCGGCACGTCATCGGCCAGCGGCAGGCGCCGGGCCGCGAACGCCAGCTCGGCCAGCATGCCGATCCCGCTGGCGGGAACGAGGTGCGCGTCGAGGCGAGTGCCCGGCGTCTGCGGAACCGCGTCGCGCGGGCTCAGCGCCGGGCCACCGGCGCGGCGCGGGAGTCCGTCGGGGTCGAGCCCGTCGTAGTCGGAGACCGCGAACTCCCGGCGGCGGGCGTCGGTCACGACCTGGAGGCGTCCGGCGCCCCCTGCGCGGTACCAGGCCCAGGCGACCGCATCGTGGCTCGGTACAGGCACGAAGGGGCGGCGGATTCCCACCGCGAAGGCGTGCGCAGCGGCGATGCCGACCCGAAGGCCCGTGAACGGCCCCGGCCCCATGCCGCCGGCGACGCCGGAGAGGTCGCCCGGGCGCACGCCCGCGGCATCCATCGCCTCGCGGATGAACCCGCCGACGACCTCGGCATGCCGCATCGTGTCGTCGGTGCCCGTCTCGGCGATCACCCCGCGGTCGCGGTCGACGACGGCGACACTCGTGCCCGTCGACGTGTCGATCGCGAGCAGCATGGTTCCAGCCTACCGGCCGACCGCGAACCGGGTTCCGGCCCAGCGGGGCCCGTACCCCCGGACGTCGAGCACGCGCGGCTCATCGGCGCCGAGGAGCTCCGCGTCGGCGGCATCCGTGGCGTCACCGACACCCGTGCCGTCGCCCGCCGCACCGGTGGGTCGCTCGATGACGACCTCGAGCCACGACTCGCCGGCGTCGTCGAGGAGCCCGGCACCCCACTCGACCACCACGACCGCGTGGTCGAAGTCGAGGTCGAGGTCGTCGAGCAGGGCTGCGCTGCCGAGCCGGTAGGCGTCGACGTGCACGAGCGACGGACCGCCGGCCAGGTTCGGGTGGGTGCGTGCCAGCACGAACGTCGGGCTCTGCACCGGGCCCCGGACGCCGAGGCCATCGCCGATGCCGCGCGTGAGGGTCGTCTTGCCCGCGCCGAGCGGGCCGGTCAGGAGCACGAGGTCGCCCGCGCGGAGGTCGGCGGCGAGCTCGCGGCCGAACGCCTCCATCGCGTCGGCGTCCGGGGCGTGCACCTCCATCACGCGGCCTCGCCCGGCGCCGCGCCCAGGTAGGTGCGGCCGACGCGAGGACCGATGCGGGTGACGATCTCGTAGCCGATGGTGCCGGATGCCGCCGCCCACTCGTCGGCGGTGGGCGCGCCGGTCGCGGGGTCGCCGAAGACTACGACTTCGTCGCCGACCGAGATCGCATCGTCGCCGACGTCGACGACGAACTGGTCCATGGCGATCCGGCCGACCACCGGTCGGCGCGTGCCGCCGATCAGCACCTCGGCGCCGCCGCCCGAGGCATGGCGCGGGATTCCGTCCGCGTAGCCGAGCGGCACGAGCGCGAGGGTCGTCGGACGCTCGGCGTGCCAGATGTGCGCGTACGAGGCGCCGGCACCCTCCTCGACGCGGCGGACCGCCGCCACGCGCGTGCGCAGCGTCATGGCCGGGGTGAGTCCGAGGTCCGCGGCGGTCGTGCCGTCGCCGAACGGCGTGAGCCCGTAGGTGCCGATGCCGATGCGCACGAGCTGGTAGCGCGACCGCGGGTCGCGGATGGCCTGCTCGGACGACGCGATGTGCCGCACGTCCGGTCGCAGGCCGGCTCGTTCGGCTTCGGCGAGCGCCCGCTCGAAGACGGCGAGCTGCGCGGCATCCACGTCGCGAGAGGTGTTCGCGAAGTGGCTGAAGATGCCCACGACGCTCATCGCGCCCGCGTGCTCGAGCTCGGCGGCACGAGCGACGACCTCGTGCCACTCGGACTCGGGCACGCCGTTGCGGCTGAGGCCGGTGTCGATCTTCAGGTGCACGCGGGCGGGACCCGCGGCGGCGGCGCGCTCGAGCTGCTCGGCGCTCGACACGCCGATCTCCACGTCGGCGGCGACCGCGCGCCCGAAGTCCGCCTCGGGGTCGTGGAGCCAGGCGAGGATCGGCGCCTCGATGCCCGCGTCCCGGAGTTCGAGCGCCTCATCGAGGTCGGCGACGCCGAGGCGCGCCGCCCCTCCGGCGAGCGCGGCCCGCGCGCAGGCGACGGCACCGTGGCCGTAGGCGTTCGCCTTGACCACGGCCATCACCTCGGCGGGTGCCACACGGTCAGCCAGGACGCGTACGTTGTGCTCGACCGCGCCGAGGTCGACGACGGCCTCGCGGAACGGCCGCGCCGCGGCATCCGGCGCCGACTCGGCGATCGCCGTCATCGCGAACCGCCACCAGCGGACTCGAGCACCACGAACGCGCTGGCGATGCCCGCATCGTGGCTCATCGAGAGGTGCACGTGGTCGATGCCGAGGCGACGGACGTGCTCGGCGAGGTCGCCCGACAGGGCGAAGTCGGGGTTGCCGTCCGCGTCCTGCACCACCCGCATCTCATGCCACCGGATGACGGCGTGGCCGCCGAGCGCCTTGATGAGCGACTCCTTCGCCGCGAACCGCGCGGCGAGCGACCGCGCCGGCCGGTCGCGTTCGCTCTCGGCGAACAGTCGCTCGACGAGCGCCGGCGTGCGGGTGATCGAGCGCTCGAACCGAGCGATGTCGACCACGTCGATGCCGATGCCGACGATCACGGCGCCTCCTGCTCCCGGGTCATTCCACCGTCACGGACTTCGCGAGGTTGCGGGGCTGGTCGACGTCGAGGCCCTTCGCCTGTGCGAGCTCCATCGCGAAGACCTGCAGCGGCACGACCGCGAGGAGCGGCTCGAAGAGCGGAGCGGCGAGCGGGATCCGGATGACCTCATCGGCGAACGGCAGCACGGCGGCGTCGCCCGCCTCGGCGATGGCGATCACTCGGGCGCCGCGGGCACGGATCTCCTGGATGTTCGACACGACCTTCGGGTGCAGGTTCGCCGAGCCGCGCGGGCTGGGCACCACCACGAAGACCGGCTGGCCGGGCTCGATGAGGGCGATGGGGCCGTGCTTCAGCTCGCCGGCGGCGAAGCCCTCGGCGTGGATGTACGCGAGCTCCTTGAGCTTCAGCGCACCCTCCAGCGCGATCGGATAGCCCACATGACGCCCGAGGAACAGCACGGACCGGGTGTCGGCCATCCAGCGCGCCAGTTGCCCGACCCGCTCGGCCTGGCCCAACACGGTCGCGAGCTTCTCGGGTACCGCCTGCAGCTCGGCGAGCTGCACGCCAAGCTCCTCGTCGGTCAGCGTGCCGCGCACTCGCGCCAGGTGCAGGCCGAACAGGTAGAGCGCGGCGATCTGCGCGACGAAGGCCTTCGTCGAGGCGACGGCGACCTCGGGGCCGGCGTGCGTGTAGACGACGGCGTCGGACTCGCGCGGGATCGTCGCCCCCTGGGTGTTGCAGATCGAGATCGTGCGCGCCCCCATCTCGCGGGCGTACTTCACCGCCATGAGCGTGTCCATGGTCTCACCCGATTGGCTGATGGAGACCACCAGCGTGCCCTCGTCGAGCACGGGCTCGCGGTAGCGGAACTCGTGACTGAGCTCGACCTCGACGGGAACCCTGGCCCACTGCTCGATGGCGTACTTCGCGACCATGCCGGCGTAGGCCGCCGTGCCGCAGGCGATCACGGTGATGCGACGGATGGCGCGAAGCTCCTCGTCTCCGAAGGACGCGAGCTCGGGAATGTGCACCTGTCCCTCGCTGATGCGACCGCGCAGCGTGTTCGCCACCGCGTCGGGCTGCTCCGACACCTCCTTGCGCATGAACGAGGACCAGCCGCCCTTCTCGGCGGCGGATGCGTCCCACGCCACGTCGAACGGCTCCACCTCGACGGGCTCGCCCGCGAAGTCGGTGACCGTGACGCCGTCGGCGGTGATGGTGACGATCTGGTCCTGGCCGATGGCCACGGCGCGCTTCGTGAACTCGACGAAGGCGGCGACATCAGAGCCCAGGAAGTTCTCGCCGTCGCCGAGGCCGATGACGAGGGGCGAGTTGCGTCGGGCGCCGACGACCACACCGGGCTGGTCGCGGTGCACGGCCAGCAGCGTGAACGCCCCGTCGAGGCGCGACACGGTCGCGCGGAACGCCTCGGTGAGCTCGCCGACACGGCGGTACTCACGGCCGAGTAGTACGGCAGCGACCTCGGTGTCGGTCTCGCTCTCGAAGACATAGCCCTCGGCGAGGAGCTCGTCCTTCAGCTCGGAGAAGTTCTCGATGATGCCGTTGTGGATGAGGGCGAGCCGGCCCTCGTCGCCGAGGTGCGGATGCGCGTTCCGATCGGTCGGTCCGCCGTGCGTCGCCCAACGGGTGTGGCCGATGCCGGTGCCGCCGCGGTGCAGCGGCGACGCCTCGAGGTCGTCGGCGAGCACCTGCAGCTTGCCCGCGCGCTTGGCGGTCTCGATGACGCCGTCGTCATCGACGATCGCGACTCCCGCCGAGTCGTATCCGCGATATTCCAGTCGGCTGAGACCAGCCATGAGCACGTCGAGGCTGTTGCGCTCTCCGACATACCCGACGATTCCACACATAGGGGCGATTCTACTGGCGGGCTCCTGGACAGATCCGTCACCGCCCGAGCCCGGACGGGCCCGACACTAGACTGACACGGTGCTGGATCCGCAGAGCCCGTCGTCGCACGTCGCGCAGATCTCGCCCTTCATCGAACTCGGCCGGGCGGACTGGGCCGCGCTCGCCCCCTCGATCCCCTCGCCGCTGCGCGAGACCGAGATCGTCCAGCTGCGCGGACTCGGCGAGCCGCTCGACCTGCGCGAGGTCGCCGAGGTGTACCTGCCGCTGAGCCGCCTGCTCAACCTCTACGTCGGCGGTACGAAGTCGCTCCACGACGTGACGAGCGAGTTCCTTCGCGAACGCGTCGAAGCGACGCCCTTCGTGATCGGCGTGGCGGGGTCGGTCGCGGTGGGCAAGTCGACGATCGCGCGGCTCCTCCGCGAACTGCTCGCCCGGTGGGAGCACACGCCGCGCGTCGAGCTCGTGACCACCGACGGCTTCCTGTTCCCCAACGCCGAGCTCGAGCGTCGCGGCCTCATGGCACGCAAGGGCTTCCCCGAGTCGTACGACCGACGGGCGCTCCTGCGGTTCGTCAGCGAGGTCAAGGCCGGCGCCGCTGAGGTGCGGGCCCCGTTCTACTCCCACCTCGCCTACGACATCGTCCCCGACGCGCAGGTCACCGTGCGCCGTCCCGACGTGCTCATCATCGAGGGCCTCAACGTGCTGCAGCCGCCCGGGCCGGGGCATCGCCTCGCCGTCAGCGACCTCTTCGACTTCAGCATCTACGTCGACGCGCGCACGAGCGACATCGCGCGCTGGTACGAGGAGCGCTTCCTCAAGCTGCAGCGCGGCGCGTTCTCGAACCCGCGCTCCTACTTCCACCGGTACGCGAGCCTGACCGAGGCCGAGGCGCGCCAGCGGGCGGGCGACATCTGGCGGTCGATCAACGAGCCGAACCTCCTGCAGAACATCCGGCCGACCCGCTCGCGGGCGTCGCTGGTGCTCCGCAAGAGCGCCGACCACACCGTGTCGAGCGTGCTGCTCCGCAAGCTCTGACCAGGCCGGGYGAAGCCCGTTCAGCCGGCCGCGTGAGCGGCCGCGGCGTCAGACCGTGAGTCGCTCGCGCACGACCTCGGCCAGTGCGGCGGCGTGGCGCTCGGCCGTGCCCTGGTCGGCCGCCTCGACCATGACGCGGACCATCGGCTCGGTGCCGGACGGGCGCAGCAGCACGCGACCCGTGTCGCCGAGCTCGGCCTCCGCGGCCGCGACCGCCGCCGCGACCTGCGCGTCGTCGTGGAGGCCATGGTGGTCGACCCCGCGCACGTTCACGAGCACCTGGGGGTACACGGTCATGACCGACGCCAGCTCGGCGAGGGTACGCCCCGTGCGGGCCATCTCGGCGGCCAGGTGCAGTCCGGTCAGCACCCCGTCGCCCGTCGTGGCGAACTCGGTCATGATGACGTGGCCCGACTGCTCGCCGCCCAGGGCGAGCTTCTCGGCTGCGAGCGCTTCGAGCACGTAGCGATCGCCGACCTTCGTCTCGATGACCCGGATGCCGCGCTCCGCCATCGCCCGCCGCAGCCCGAGGTTCGACATCACGGTGACGACGAGCGTGTCGTCGGTGAGGGTACCGCGCTCGTGCATCGAGACGGCCAGGATCGCCATGATCTGGTCGCCGTCGACCACGTTGCCGTCGGCATCGAYGGCGAGGCAGCGGTCGGCGTCGCCGTCATGGGCGATGCCGAGGTCGGCGCCGTGCTCTCGCACCGCCGCCTGGAGCAGGCCGAGATGGGTGGAGCCGACACCGTCGTTGATGTTCATGCCGTCGGGGTCGGCGCCGATCACGGTGACGGTCGCGCCCGCATCGCGGAAGGTCTCCGGCGAGACGCCGGCGGCGGCACCGTGGGCGCAGTCGAGCACGACGTGCAGGCCGTCGAGGCGGTTGGGAAGGGTGCCGAGCAGGTGGACCACGTAGCGGTCCTCGGCGTCGGAGAAGCGGCGGATGCGGCCGACGCCGTCGCCGACGGGGGCAAGCTTCGGCTTGCCGAGGTGGGACTCGATACGGTCCTCGACCTCGTCGGGGAGCTTCGTGCCGCCGAACGAGAAGAACTTGATGCCGTTGTCGGGGGCGGGGTTGTGCGAGGCGGAGATCATCACGCCGAAGTCCGCGCCGATCGAGTCGATCAGGAACGCGGTCGCCGGTGTCGGGATGACCCCGGCGTCGAGCACGTCGACCCCGGAGCTGGCGAGCCCGGCCGCGACCGCCGCGATGAGGAACTCGCCCGAGACGCGGGGGTCGCGCGCGACCACGGCGACGGGCCGTCGGCCGGTGGCGCGCAGTTCGTCGGCGTGCCGCCCCCGCGTGAGGACGGCGGCAGCCGCCTGGGCGAGGCCCAGGGCCAGGTCAGCCGTGAGATCACGGTTGGCGAGGCCCCGGACCCCGTCGGTTCCGAAGAGCCGAGGCATTCGGAGAGCCGGAGACCCGGATCAGCGCTTCGAGAACTGAGGCGCCTTGCGGGCCTTCTTGAGACCGGCCTTCTTGCGCTCGATGACGCGGGCGTCACGAGTGAGGAAGCCGGCCTTCTTCAGGGTCGCGCGGTTGTTCTCGCGGTCGATCTCGTTGAGCGCACGGGCGATCGCGAGGCGCAGCGCACCGGCCTGGCCCGAGGGGCCGCCGCCGGTGATGCGGGCGATCACGTCGTACGAGCCGGAGAGCTCGAGCACGGTGAACGGGTCGGTGATGAGCTGCTGGTGCAGCTTGTTCGGGAAGTAGTCCGCGAACTCACGGCCGTTGACCGTGATGCCGCCGGCGCCGGGGGCGATGCGCACGCGGGCGATGGCCTGCTTGCGACGACCGACGGCCGCGCCCGACACGTTGAGCACGGGGCGGGGGGTGGTGGGTGCGGCCGAGGGGGTGCTCTCGGTCGTGTAGCTCTCGGGAGCCGCTTCGATCTGGTCTGCGATCTTCGCCATTTTGGTGTGAATCCTTATTTCGAGAACGTCGAGGGTGCCGGGAGTTACTGGGCGACCTGGGTGAGGGTGTACGGCTTGGGCTGCTGCGCCGCGTGGGGGTGCTCGGGGCCGGCGTAGACCTTGAGCTTCTTGAGCTGGGCGCGACCGAGGGAGTTCTTCGGGAGCATGCCGCGGATCGCCTTCTCGACGGCCCGGACGGGGTTCTTCTCGAGGAGCTCGGCGTAGCTGACGGCCTTCAGGCCGCCCGGGTACCCCGAGTGGCGGTAGGCCTTCTTCTGCTCGAGCTTCTGGCCGGTGAGGGCCACCTTGTCGGCGTTCACGATGATGACGAAGTCACCGGTGTCGACGTGGTTCGCGAAGATCGCCTTGTGCTTGCCGCGCAGGAGCGCAGCCGAGTGGCTGGCGAGGCGGCCGAGCACGATGTCGGTGGCGTCGATGACGACCCAGTCACGCTGGATCTCGTTCGACTTGGGAGTGTAGGTGCGCGTCACGGAAGTGCTGCTTTCTGGTCGAGAGAGGGGTTCGTGAATCCCACTCCGGGGGGAGTTCGCCCGCGATGCGAGCGAACGCCCTGGTGGAGGGCTCATCTTCGGGTGCCGGCGCAGATGGCGGCACCAAAGAGATAGCTTAGCCGACGACGCCCTCGGCATGCAATTCGCGACGTCGCCGCGTCTGCGCGGCCCGCGCTTCGAGCTCCGCGTCGTCGGGATAGCCGACCTCGGTCAACACGAGGCCCTTGGCCGGCATGACCGTGAACGCGCTCGTGCGTTCGGCCGCGTGCAGCAGCGCCTCGGGTTGTGCCTGGTCGAGCCGCCCCTCCCCCACCGCGACGCACGCGCCGACGAGCGCGCGAACCATCGAGTGGCAGAAGGCGTCCGCCTGGAGGGAGGCCACGAGCACGCCGTCCGACKAGCGCGTCCACCGGTAGGCCTGTAGGGTGCGGATGGTGGTCGCGCCCTCGCGCGGGCGGCAGAACGCCGCGAAGTCGTGCAGGCCCACGAGCGAGGCGGCAGCGGCATCCATCGCCCGCTCGTCGAGGCGCTTCGGACGGCCGGCGGTGCGTCGCCGTGCGAGGGGATCGCGTTGGGAGGCTGCGTCGGCGATGCGGTACTCATAGCGCCGCCAGATCGCGGAGAAGCGCGCGTCGAACCCGGCCGGAGCGCACTCGGCGTGGGTGACCACGACATCGGCGTCGGCACCCAGGATGCCCGTGAGGCGGCGGGCCAGCGTCTGCTCGGGCGTGGCATCCTCGTCTTGGCCTCGTCGCGGTCGCGCGACCGCGGCGAGCGCCGCCTCCGGCACGTCGAGGTGGGCGACCTGGCCGAGGGCGTGCACGCCCGCATCGGTGCGTCCGGCGACGGTGAGCCGCGGCACGGCGCCCGTGCGGCGGAAGAGCGTCCCGAGCGCCTCCTCGAGCACGCCCTGCACGGTGCGGAGGCCCGGCTGCCGGCTCCAGCCGTTGAAGTCGGTGCCGTCGTAGGCGATGCCGAGGCGCACGCGCACGACGGATGCCGCGGCATCCGTCTCGTCGACGACGGTCTCGTACTCGGGCATACGACCAGCCTAGAGCGACGCTCGGCCGGGACGACGAACGGCCCCGGTGCAGTGCACCGGGGCCGTTCTCGAGCGTTGCGAGGCTACTTGACCTCGGCGGGCTCCTCGGTCGACTCCTCGGACGCCTCGGCGCCGGCGGCCTCGTCGACCGCGGCCTCGGCCTCGGTCACGACCTCGTCGGTCGACTCGACCTCGGGCTCGGCGGCGGGAGCCTCGTCGGCGGCCGGAGCGGCGGCCGGCTTGGCGGCGCGCTGCTTCGGGGTCACGGGCTCGAGCACGAGCTCGATGACCGCCATGGGCGCGTTGTCGCCCTTGYGGTTGCCGATCTTCGTGATGCGGGTGTAGCCGCCCTGGCGGTCGGCGACCTGCGGCGCGATGATCGCGAACAGCTCGTGCACGACGGCCTTGTCGCCGATCACGCCGAGGACGCGACGGCGGGCGTGCAGGTCACCGCGCTTCGCGAACGTCACGAGACGCTCGGCGAGGGGACGCAGGCGCTTGGCCTTGGTCTCGGTGGTGGTGATGCGCTTGTGCGTGAAGAGCGCTGCGGCGAGGTTCGCGAGCAGGAGCCGCTCGTGCGCGGGTCCGCCTCCGAGGCGGGGGCCCTTGGTGGGCTTCGGCATGGTTCGTTATCTCCAGTGGTGGGGTGTCAGTACGGCGGGCGGTCGACTAGTTCTCGTCGTCGAAGCCCGTGTAGAAGTGGGCGCCGTCGAATCCGGGCACGGAGTCCTTCAGGGAAAGACCCATCTCGGTGAGCTTGTCCTTGACCTCATCCACCGACTTCTGGCCGAAGTTGCGGATGTTCATGAGCTGCGACTCCGAGAGGGCGACGAGCTCCGACACCGTGTTGATGCCCTCGCGCTTCAGGCAGTTGTAGCTCCGCACCGACAGGTCGAGGTCCTCGATGGGGATCGAGAGCTCGCTGGAGAGCACGGCGTCGACCGGCGCGGGGCCGATCTCGATGCCCTCGGCCGCGACGTTCAGCTCGCGGGCGAGGCCGAACAGCTCGGTGAGCGTGCGACCCGCCGAGGCGATGGCGTCGCGCGGGGTGATGGCCGGCTTCGACTCGACGTCGACCACGAGGCGGTCGAAGTCGGTGCGCTCGCCGGCACGGGTGGCCTCGACGCGGTAGGTGACCTTGAGCACCGGCGAGTAGATCGAGTCGACCGGGATCTGGCCCGCCTCGGAGTACTCGTTGCGGTTCTGGCTGGCCGACACGTAGCCGCGGCCGCGCTCGATCGTGAGCTCGAGCTCGAACTTCGCCGAGTCGTTGAGCGTGGCGATCACGAGCTCGGGGTTGTGCACCTCGACACCGGCCGGAGCGGAGATGTCAGCGGCCGTGACCTCACCGGCGCCCTGCTTGCGCAGGTAGGCGGTGATGGGCTCGTCGTGCTCGCTCGAGACGACGAGGTTCTTGATGTTGAGGATGATCTCGGTGACATCCTCCTTCACGCCCGGAACGGTCGAGAACTCGTGGAGCACGCCGTCGATGCGGATGCTCGTCACGGCTGCGCCGGGGATCGAGGAGAGGAGGGTGCGACGGAGCGAGTTGCCCAGGGTGTAACCGAAGCCCGGCTCGAGGGGCTCGATCACGAAACGCGAACGGAACTCCGAGATGTTCTCTTCGGTGAGCGTCGGGCGCTGTGCGATCAGCACTGTGGATTCCTTTCGGCAGGGTGTCCGCTATATGACACCTGCGAGTACGAGGATCTTGAGTTGTTGAGAGAACGGATGCTGCGGGCCGGGGAGCACCCGGCGAACCGGGCGCGTCGCGGGACCCGTTCGCAACCCGCGACGGCCTGGCTCCCCGGTCCGCAGGACGGAAGGGACAGACGCGGCGGCGC